>JAYKIZ010000250.1:0-10198 GCA_035285965.1 Cyanobacteriota bacterium
ACCAAATCAGACAACTTTGATACATCGGTAGATTTCATGTACTTAAACCTCCGTGGTTTAATAAAGACTGCCTTATTGTAGCATCTATTCCCGAAATTGACAAAATTATAAAAAACGGCTCTCCGGGAATTAGTGCCGAAGTAACAAGATGGTTTGACCCCCCCGTCAGGCTACCTCCGCCCCTCCCAAGGAAGAGGATTTACCCTATAGCGGTCACATCTAGGTTGTAAATTGTCCCTCTGCTCAAAGCCTTTGCCCGTAAGGGTTCGGGGATTTAAAATTTTACAACTCACTTGTGACTGCTATAGGATATTCAGTCAACACATTTCAGCCAGACAAGCGCCGAAGGGGCTGAGGGAGGCGCCATGTTAGACACCCAATCCAACACGAGTATTTCCATGACGGCGCTTTATCGGCGCCTAGACGGTATTGGACTAACTCGCTCCACCGTCCGCAACACCCTACTGCCCGACTGGTGGTGCGACGAATTTGAAGAACGGGAAGGGGCGGTGTTTGAAGCCGCGGCTTACATTGCGCGACGCACAGGACTCACTTTCCGGCGCCTGGTTGACGAAACCCAAGAGTTATCCTTGACCCAAGGCTCAACAATCCGTTTCAAAAAACGACAAGGAACCGATGAAAACGCCTTGGCCATCGCCAGCGCCATAGCGGAACAGGCCGCCAAATTAGCCGCCTACGCCTGCCAACCCGACTATCAATCCGTGGCGGGGTTCGGCGCCCAAACGATCCGAGCTGAGATTTTAGCCAAGCGTCAATGGGTCACTCTGGCAGACCTACTTGATTTTTGTTGGCGTCATGGTTTGCCCGTCGTTCACCTGAGCAAGCTTCCCAAAGGCAAAGGAATCAAGAAATTTGACGGCCTTGCCGGGATCTTTGCCGGTCGTCCGGCGCTGGTCACCGGCAAGAATCATCACTCTTGGGCCTGGATGGCATTTATTGTCGCCCATGAGTTGGGGCACATTGCCTTGGGTCATGTCGAAGAAGGGCGGCCCCTTGTGGATGAAAAAATTGACACTAGTGGTAATAATGACCCACAAGAGCAAGAGGCGGATCGGTTCGCCCTTGAATTGATATACGGTAAAGACGAGGTTAACTATATGCGACGGGGCTTTATTAGCCCCGAGGACTTAGCTCAGTTTGCGCGAGAAAAAGCTGTAAAAGATAATGTCAATCCTGCCTCTATTGTTCTGAATCATGCTTGGCGTCAGGATTCCCAAAACGATAAAACCGCTTGGGCCATTGCTCAACAGGCAATCAAAGCCCTTGAAGACGGCGCCGAATCAGCCATCCAACTAATTAAGGCTTACCTAGAGCAGGGTTTAGACTGGGATTTGCTGAGCGATGACAACTGCGAGTATCTGGAGAAACTGGTCGCTCCCTGAAGGGGCGGGGTGGCGAAAGCGCCGGATTAACTGAATGGTTTGATCACCCCGTCAGACAAGCGCCGAAGGGGCTGAGGGAGGCGCCATGTTAGATGCCCAATCCAACGCGAGTATTTCCATGACGGCGCTTTATTAGAGGGCTGAGCGTAGTTGAAGCCCGTCCCTCACCAGTCTGCAAACTGCTATATTGAGGGAGAGTTGGGGGTCTGTCATAGAAAATTGTTAAGTTTTCTTGAGGGAAAAGCAAAACCAGTGATAGGATCGGCCCATAACAGGCAAACAATCTTCAGACAAAACAGGTAATCTTTCTTAATCATGCTTGAGACAGCGTTATCTACAACAAAGTGGGAACAGAAAATTTATCATATCCCAGCCTATACGGTAGCTGACGCTTCACGCTATCTGCATATTCCCATAGCTACATTGAACAGTTGGCTAAAAGGACGTCCCTATACCACGGCCTCTGGAAAAAAAGAGTTTGCCCCCTTAATTGACCGCCCCAGTCCCCATCTCTCCCAACTCTCCTTCGTTAACCTTGTGGAAGCCCATGTCTTGAGAGTGATCAGAAAAGAGCATAAGATTTCCCTTGAAAATGTTCGTGTTGCCCTAGACTACGTTAGCGATCAACTTGGCACTAAACATCCCCTTATAAGAAAGGAATTTAGAACAGATGGAATTAATCTTTTTCTAGATCATCTAGGTAATTTGATTAACGCATCTCAAAAAGGACAATTAGCTATCAAAAATATATTAGATAATCTCTTAACTCGTGTTGAATGGGATGAACAAAATATTGTCAATAAGCTATTTCCTTACATTGACAAAAATATCAAAGAAGAACCCAAAATTATTACAATTAGCCCTGTCATCTCATTTGGAAAACCAACGATTACTGGAACTGGAATTCCAACAAGCGTGATTGCCGATCTCTATAGAGCAGGAGATTCTTATGACAAAATTGCAGATGAATATGATTTTGACCCTGGCATTATTGCCAAGGTCATTCAATTCGAGTCAAGCTTAAAACAAAAAGTTGCATGATTCCTCCCCCTTATATCTTCTTCATTGATAGAGCTTTAGGCAAGTCTGTCGGAAGAGCTTTACGAGATATTGGTCGCAGTGTTGAATTTCACAATGATCATTTTGTTCCAGAGTGTCCTGATACAGAATGGCTCCCTATCGTGAGTCAAAAAAGATGGATAGTACTAACTAAAGATATAAATATTGGTCGCAATTTTCTTGAAATATCATCGATAGCGCAATTTAATGCCAGAGTATTTATTTTAACTTCGGGTAATATTTGTAGTCAAGAAATGGCAACTATTTTTCAAGAAACAATAGAGAAAATAGAAGAGAAAATTAGGGATTACGACTCCCCTTTTATTGCAAAAATTAATCGCAATCGAAAAGTAGTTCTATTTAAATCACGCCAAGACCTTATAGCATTCATAAATGATTTGTAAAATCCTACAGTTAACTCTGAAAACCACTAGCATCAAGCGCCGGATTAACTAAATCGTTTGAACACCCCGTCAGACAAGCGCCGAAGGGGCTGAGGGTTAGACACCCAATCCAACGCGAGTATTTCCATGACCGCGCTTTATCGGCGCCTAGGCGGTATTGGCCTAACTCGCGCCACCACCCTACTGCCCGACTGGTGGCGCGATGAATTTGAAGAACAGGAAGGGGCGGTGTTTGAAGCCGCGGCTTACATTGCGCGACGCACAGGACTCACTTTCCGGCGCCGAATCAAGCTCCAGTACCCTAAAGGGAGCGAAACATTCTGGCAATTCATGAGAACTAGCGGTTAGATAGGGGAATTTGACCTTAGTTGACACTCTATTCGCCTTATTTCAGGCGCCCAGACCGGAGAATACTGACGATGAGCCACAGACCCAGCAGGGACGCGGCGGAAAAGAGAATATTGGCCACCAGCGCCAGTTGTTGGCTATTTGACCCGGCGGAAATAATAGCGGCGCCCATAATCAAAGCGCCGACCACGACGCTAAAGGAAAGGCGGTTGGCGGAGCGGTCGATACTGCGGCGGACAGGGTCGAGATCCGGCAGGCGCAAATTCCATTGCAGGGTTTCGCTGTTAAGGCGGTCAAGAAAAACGTCCACCTGCCGGGGGGTTTTCAGGGTCAGGGATTTGAGGTCGAGGACGGCCCGCAGACCCGTTTGTAGGGGGTTAGCGCCCAGGAGTTGCCGGGTCAGGAGATCCGCCATCAGGGGTTGCAGTTCGCTGAGGAGATTTAACTCCGGGTTAAACTGACGCCCCGTTCCTTCCAAATTAGCCAAGCATTTGGCGTAAAGACCCAGACTGCCGGGGACTTTGACCCGGTTAGAGCGAGCGATTTGCAGGAGTTCATAGATAATCTCGCTAAAGTTGACTTCCGCTAGACTCAGGTCATAGTACTTGCGGAGCATTTTTTCATAGTCCACCTCCAACTGCTCCAGATTGGTTTGATTAATCCCCACCGAAAGTTCCAGCGTTAATTGGGCGCAGCGCTGGGAATCCAGTTCAAAGATGGCTAGAAGCATTTCCGTCAGGATTTGCTGGGTGCGGGGGTCGAGACGCCCCACCATACCGCAGTCGATCAGCGCCAACCGTCCGTCTTCGAGGTAAAACAAATTGCCGGGGTGGGGATCGGCGTGGAAAAAGCCGTCCCGGTAAAACTGTTGGCAAAAGGCCCGTAGGAGCAAACTGGTCAGGGCTTGGCGCCGGGCCTCCGGGGACAGACCCGGCGGTTGGGTTAGATCCGCCTCTAGGAGCGGCCCCCCCCGCAACCATTCCAACACCAGCAGTTTTTCGGTGGTGAGTTCCCAATAGACCTGGGGAATGACTAACTGATTGGGCGGCAACCAGTCGCTTTTCGCTAAATTTCGCCGGAGGGTATCGGTGTAACGGGCTTCGGTTTTAAAATTCAACTCCGCCCGCACGGCCCGGATAAATTCGTCCGCCAGTTGGACGACGTCGTAGGTTTTGCCAAACTCCGACAACCCGGCTAACTCCGCCGCGCCTCTAATCAGTCCCACATCCTGCTCCACCACCGCGTCAATACCGGGGCGCTGAATCTTGAGGGCCACCGCCTCCCCGGTTTTGAGGATAGCCCGGTGGACTTGACCGATGGAGCCGGCGGCGATGGGCCGGGGGTCGATTTCCTGAAAAATGTCCTCCAGAGGGCGCCCCAAGGTTTCCTTGAGTTGAGCTTCTAGGGGCGGCCAAGCCACCGCCGGCACCTGGGACTGGAGCGCCGAGAGGGCGTTGATATAACTAGGGGGGAGTAAATCAGGACGGGTGCTCAGAAGTTGCCCGAGCTTAACGTAAAAAGGCCCCAACTCCGTCAAAATTTTGCACAACACCGCCGGGGTGGGAATTTGAGGTTCCCCGGTCTGAGCGCCGAGCAGGAGCGCTCGCATATAGTCCCAGCCGTTGCTGAAAACAATTTCGATAATTTCTCGTTGGCGGGCGCTGGCTTGGGCGAGGGAAAGCATGGGTTAACCGAGTAAGGGCGCGGCTCCCATGATAGCGGCGAGTTAAATCCCCTAGGCGTTCCAGTCCGCGGGACGGCGCCGGCTCAAAACAAAAAAGCCTCCGGGAGGGAGGCTAACGTTTCCAAGAGAGTCTTAATGGGCGTCTTACCCTAACAGCGCCTGGGCTTTGGCGAGGACGTTATCGACGGAGAAGCCAAATTTCTCTAGACAGACGCCGCCGGGGGCGGAAGCGCCGAAACGGTCGATGGTGACGGTGTCGCCGTCCGTGCCCACAAATTTATGCCAGCCAAAACTGCAACCCGCTTCCACCGCAAGGCGTTTGGTGACGGCCTTGGGCAGAACGGACTCTTGATAGGCTTGGTCCTGGGCTTCAAAGAGTTCCCAGGAAGGCATCGAGACCACCCGCACTTTTTTGCCGGTCAGTTTGGCCGCCGCTTCGACGCAGAGGCTCACTTCCGAGCCGGTGCCGATCAGGATTAAATCCGGGGTTCCTTCGCAATCCACCAAGGTATAGGCTCCTTTATGGACGGCCGCGGCGGAGGAGCCAGCCAGGTTGGGCACGTTCTGACGGGTGAAGGCCAAGAGGGTGGGTTTGTGCTCCTTGGCAAAGCTAATGGCCACCTCATAAGCGCCGGAGCACTCGTTACCGTCGGCGGGACGAATCACCGTCAGGTTAGGAATAGCCCGCAGGGAAGCTAAAGTTTCAATGGGTTGGTGGGTGGGGCCGTCTTCCCCCTGCCCAATGGAATCGTGGGTCATTACCCAGACGACTCCGGCCTGGGACAGCGCCGACAGGCGGATAGCGGCCCGCATATAGTCGGTAAAGATCAAGAAGGTGGCGCCGTAGGGGATCAAGCCGGAGCCGTGGAGGGCCATGCCGTTACAGATGGCGCCCATGGCGTGTTCCCGCACCCCGAAGTGGATGTTGCGGTTTTGGTAAGCGCCTTTTTGAAAATCGCCGGAGAGTTTCAGTTCCGTCAGGTTGGAGTGGGTTAAATCCGCGGAGCCGCCCAGGAGTTCCGGCAGAACCGGCGCCAGTTTATTCAGGCAGGCTTCGGAATGCTTCCGGGTGGGAATCCCTTTATCTTCCGGGGTAAAGCTGGGGAGAACGTCGGCCCAACCTTCCGGCAGTTTACCGCTCAGGAGGCGCTCAAATTCCGCCGCTTCGGCGGGGTATTTGGTTTTGTACTGAGCTAAAACTTGGTTCCACTCCGCTTCGTAGGCGGCGCCGCGGTCGATGAAGGTTTGGGTGTAGTCGAGGACTTCCTGGGGCACCACAAAGGGTTCATAGTCCCAACCCAAATTTTTACGGGTGGCTTCCACCTCGTCGGCTCCGAGGGCGGCGCCGTGAACCCCGGCGGTGCCGGCCTTTTTGGGAGAGCCGTAGCCGATGGTGGTAGTGACTTTAATTAACGTGGGTTTGTCAGCGACGGCTTTGGCTTCTTCAATGGCTTTAGCGATGGCCGCTAGGTCGGTGTTGCCCTCTTTGACATGGAGGACGTGCCAGCCGTAGGCTTCAAAGCGTTTGCTGACGTCTTCGGTAAAGGCCACGTCGGTGGAGCCGTCGATGGAAATATGGTTGTCGTCGTAGAGAGCGATGAGTTTGCCCAGGCCCCAGTGACCGGCCAACGAGCAGGCTTCGCCGGAGATGCCTTCCATGTTGCACCCGTCTCCCAGAATCACATAGGTGTAGTGATCCACCAGGGTGGCGTCGGGCTTATTAAAGGTGGCGGCCAGATGGGCCTCCGCCAGGGCGAAACCGACCCCGTTGGCGATGCCCTGACCCAGGGGCCCCGTGGTCACTTCCACGCCGGGGGTTTCAAAGTTTTCCGGGTGGCCGGGGGTCATCGATCCCCACTGGCGGAACTGTTTAATATCTTCAATAGAAACGCTATCGTAGCCCGTCAGGCACAGTAAGGCGTACTGCAACATGGAGCCGTGACCCGCCGAGAGGATAAAGCGATCCCGATTAAACCACTTGGGATTTTTGGGATTAAAGCGCATAAACTGATCCCAGACGACATAGGCCATCGGCGCCGCGCCCATGGGGAGGCCGGGGTGTCCAGATTTGGCTTTCTCCACCGCGTCGATGGAGAGGAAACGGACGGAATTAATAAAAAGTTCCGCGGGGGATTGGGTAACAGCAACCATAGGAAGTTAAAAATGGAACACAAAAGACATCGACAGGCGCGCCGTTCCGGCCAGGGCAGAAGGTCTCGCCAATTGCCCTCTATCTTCCCATGATCCGGTTCCCTTGCTTAAGGATATTTGCGAAAGGCTAAGGTGATGTTGTGGCCCCCAAAACCAAAGGAGTTGGACAGCGCCGCCCTTACCTTTAAGACCCGACTTTTGCCGGGGATATAATCTAGATCGCAGTCTGGGTCGGGGTTTTCTAGGTTAATCGTGGGAGGCGCATGATCCTCGGCAATCGCCTTAACGGTAGCCACCGCCTCGATGCCGCCGGAGCCGCCCAGGAGGTGTCCCGTCATAGATTTGGTGGAACTGACCGCCACTTGGTAAGCCCGCTCTCCCAGCGCCTGCTTAATGGCCTTGGTTTCCGTGGCGTCGTTGGCGGGGGTGCTGGTGCCGTGGGCGTTGATATAGTCAATATCTTCCGGGGCCAGTCCCCCGTCCTGAAGCGCCAATTGAATGGCCCGGGTGGCGCCCCGACCGTCCGGCGTCGGCGCCGTGATGTGGTAGGCGTCGCAGGTCATGCCGTAGCCGACAATTTCGGCGTAAATGCGGGCGTTTCTGGCTAGGGCGTGCTCTAGGGATTCCAAAATCAAAATGCCGCAACCTTCTCCCATGACAAAGCCGTCCCGTTCCCGGTCAAAGGGGCGACTGGCATGGGTCGGGTCGTCGTTGCGGAAAGAGAGCGCCTTGGCGGAGCCGAAACCGGCAAACGCTAGGGGGGTAATGGTGGCTTCCGTGCCGCCGCAGATCATCGCTTCGGCGTGACCGTACTGAATCATGCGAAAAGCGTCGCCGATGGCGTTAGACCCCGCCGCGCAGGCCGTCACCGTACAGGTGTTGGGGCCCTTAGCGCCGGTATGGATGGCCGTTAACCCCGCGGCCATATTGGCGATCATCATGGGGATCATAAAGGGGCTACAACGGTCGGGGCCTTTGGTTAGAAAAATTTCCTGTTGGTCTTCCAGCACTTTGAGTCCGCCGATACCGGTGCCGATCAAAACCCCAATCTGGTCGGCGTTGTCCTCCGTAATCGTTAACCCGGCGTCCAGTAACGCCTGATGGCTGGCGGTGACGGCGAACTGGGAAAACCGATCCATGCGCTTGGCTTCCTTGCGCTCTAGGAAAAGGTGGGGGTCAAAATCCTTTACTTCGCCGCCAAACCGACAAGCCTGGTTAGACGCGTCGAAACGGGTGACGGGGCCAATGCCGTTGCGCCCCGCCAGCAGACCTTCCCAGTAAGTTTCTAAGGTGTTGCCGATGGGGGTGATGGCCGCCAGTCCCGTGACCACGACCCGTCTTTTCTCAATAGTTGTCATAGCGCAGGAAATCAAGTGGAAAAAGCTGAAGCCTCAGCCAAGGGGAAGGGAGACTTCCCCGCTAGCGCCGCAGGGTCTCCTAGTCTGGAGGCGCGGGGAAAACGGCGCTTAAGTTTAGGTATTGGCGCTGATATGCTCGGCGGCCTTGCCGACGGTGTCGATGGTTTCCGCCACTTCGTCGGGGATTTCGATGCTAAATTCCTCTTCTAGCGCCATCACCAACTCCACTGTGTCGAGGGAATCGGCGCCGAGGTCGTTGGCGAAACTGGCTTCGGGGGTCACTTTGTCGGGTTCGACTTCCAGTTGTTCCACCACGATTTTCTTGACTTTCTCAAAAATGTCTGGATTCATTGGGGTTAGCTCTAAATTAACCGCTAAAAAGCCCTGTCTGGCGGTGAACCGCAGGGGGAAGCAGGGCGGAAAATACCGCTTCCAAGGGAAAAGGAGACAAGCAAGCTGAGGGAAGTTCAGCCTTGCCTATATTACCGGAAAACGGCTCCCATTTTTGCGCTCCCCCACTCCGGCGCGCCGGGCGAGACAGGACGAGCGAGAGACGCTAGGATAGGGGAATCTTTAACTTTCTTAACAGATTGGAGAGCGCCGACTATGGAACTAACCCTACAAAATGTCGAAACTGTGCTAGACGAACTGCGCCCCTATCTGATGGCGGACGGCGGCAACGTGGAAGTGGTGGAATTGGACGGCCCTGTGGTCAAACTCCGTCTTCAGGGCGCCTGCGGCTCCTGCCCCAGCTCCACCATGACCCTGAGAATGGGCATTGAGCGGAAACTGCGGGAAATGATCCCGGAAATCGCCGAAGTGGAGCAGGTTATCTAAGTGTGAGGATTCAGGGCTGAGGTCGAGGCTTGAGGGCGGTTCCTCAAGCCCCTCCTCCGATGGTCATCGGTTTCTTTTGTTAACGCTAAAGCAAACCTCGATAACGGATAAACAAGAGAACCGCCGCCCATGACCCCAGCGCCACTTTAATAGCCACCAGCAGGTTAAACCAAGGAATAAAGCCGCCGCTAAACAAGGCGCCCATTTCTCCCATCGGCGGCGTAATCCCCATCAGTGCCAGCACCGCCAGAGCCAAAAACGCCAACACAGAAATTTTTTCCCAAGCGGCGGCGCGCCAGCGCCGATAAATCTCTTCCATTTTTGCCGGCGCCGAGGTCATGGCGATCAAGCCGATGGCGGTGCCCCCGGCCACCCCGGCGGCGAAGCCGCCCCCAGGGCTGAGATGTCCGCGGATGGCTAATTCCACCGCCACTAGGGTCGTAATCGTCGCGCCGAGGCGGGCCATAATGGCGGAAGCCCGGTCGGGAAAAAGATGAATCTGTTTTTGGGGTTTTTCGTCCGCCAGCAGGTGTTTAACCCCGGCGATGGCGATGGTGAAGACAATCACCTCGAAAATAGTGTCGTAGAGACGGTTGCGGAAAATAATCCCCGCCACGGCGTTGGGGACGCCCCCTTGCTCCGCCACCAGCGCCGCGATATTCGACCAGTCCTGATCCAACGACGCCGTTGGGGTCAAGGTCAACATTTTCAGCGTAAAGCCGAGACTAGCCAGCAGATAAATCCATCTCATCATGATTAAGCGGGAGGGTGAGGGGATTGAAAAAGTTCTTGAAGCCGGGGAACTCGCCACTGGAGTCCGGTTTCAGCCCGATAAAGACCGTGAATTTTTTGGGTCTCTAAAGCGGTTTCTAAACTCGCTAAATCGGAGTAAGTCAGCACTTCTAACCGTAGGTGAGCCGGCGCTAACCCCTGTCGCAGGGTTTCTAGGGGAAT
>JAYKIZ010000251.1:0-17156 GCA_035285965.1 Cyanobacteriota bacterium
GCTTGAGCGTCATCGGTCAAGCTAAAACTAACGGCGCTGGTTTCGCTCAGGGTGAATTGATACACATCGCTATCAGAGAAAGAGCTACCACCACCATAGTAATAAAAGACGTAGTCACTCCGACTAATAGGAGTCGCCGTTAACGTCCCCAAATCTTCAGGGCTATCGTAATCGCCGATGTCGTCGGGGACTCCCGTCAATAAATTAAAGTTGTAGTAACTGGCTGTTTCGTTACTGGTCAACCAATGCAAATAATAAGTTCCAGCCTCAAGATTCTGTTGCAAATTTCCATAGGAACTATATTGCGAGGTTTCGCTGGCGATTTCATTGCCCTCGCCGTCCAAGAGTCGGACGGTAGTGTTGCTAGGGGAATTGTAATTGAGGTAAACTCCTCCCCCAGAAGTCAAAACGAATTTAAAGTAGTCGGCGCTGTCGTCGGCGCCGACATAGTCGGCATAGCTTTCAATGATTGGCAGTCCTAGGGGCGGGCCATAGTCATAGCTGAGGGAACCCAAATCAAAGGCGGTCTCTAGGGTATCGCCCGGCTCTAAAACAGTAGCAGGTTGGGCCGAAAGACTGAGGGTATAGGCGGTGGGTCGGGATTGAGAACTGGCAATATCAAAGGCGCCATTGCCCGAGAGGTAGAGAAGATAAGTTCCCGCCGCTAGAGTCTGTTGGGCGCTGGCGTTGGTTTCACTGAGATTGTTGTTGAGATTGACCAGACTCACGCTCCCAGAAATTGAGGAGACAGAGAGATAAGTGGAGGACTGGGCGTCATCGGTGAGGCTAAAGTTAACAGTACTAGTCTCGCTGAGGGTAAATTGATAGACATCGCTATCGGAAAAAGAGTTGCCAGAGCCATAGTAATAAAAGACGTAGTCGTTCCGGCTGACAGGAGTCGCCGTCAAGGAACCTAAATCTTCGGGAGTCTCGTAATCGCCGCTCCCATCGGGGACTCCCGCCAGTAGATTAAAGTTATAGTAACTAGCAGTTTCGTTGCTGGTTAGCCAATGGAGGTAGTAGGTTCCCGCCTCCAGATTTTGTTGTAAAGAGCCGTAGGAGTTATATATCGGTAGCGTTTCGCTGGCAATTTCACTGCCCTCGCTATCTAGGATTCTGACGGTGGTATTACTAGGGGCGTTAAGGTTAAGGTAAATCCCGCTCTCAGAGGTCAAAACGAATTTGAAATAATCGGCGCTGTCGTCAGCGCCGACATAGTCGGCATAGCTCCTAAGGATCGGTAATCCTAGGGGCGGGCCGTAGTCATAGCTGAGGGAACCTAAATCAAAAGCCGTCTCTAGGGTATTGCCCGGTTCACTGATGGTTGCCTCAAGGGCAGAGGAGAACAGGAGAAAGTTAGACATAACAAACTCCGATAAATAGATCGGGAAATGACGATGAACCATTTAGATCATGATTCATACATTTAAATTGTAACCGCCCCTTTAAGTCTCTAGATCCCCTTGGACTCGTAAGTTAATCATTCTTATCAATTCTGGTTAAGATCCAGCCTAGGCCCGGAAATCCGGGAAAAAGTGTCGCCCCAGCACAACCCAGGGAGAAATATCCCAGGCATCCACGTGGGAGACGATCTTGCCGGCGCCGTCTAGTTCTAAACGGGTGTGGCCGCTAATGGCGATCCGGGGCCGCCAAGGCAGAGGGGAAGTCCAAGTTAACGTCCAGCGGGTCTCAATGACGGAGGCGGCGCTTTGAATGTCATGGAGTTGCAGATCAATGTCGGCAAACCAGCGTCCCATAAAAGCGATCATTTGCTTGTAACGCTCTAGGCCCCGAAATTCCGTCAGCGGATCTTTAAAGTAAACCGTTTCGGCGTAGAGATCATAACTTTGATCCTGGGGAAAGCGCCGATAGTCAGCTTTAAGGGTTTCAAGAATGTGGGCTATTTCCATACCAATCAAATAGGTGATAATTACTATCTATTCCGGGGTGAGAAGGAGAAACTCGGGTTATTTTCCCTTCTATCCCCCAAGTTTAGTAGCAAAAAATACAAATTAGCGGCAAGTAACTCTCTAGGATGGAAAGGTTGACGCGCTATAGCTAACCGCCTAAAGATTTCAAGGAGTACCGATGACCAAGACCCCCCAGGATGTTTTGAAGTGGATTCAAGACGAACAAATCAAAATTATTGATTTAAAGTTTATTGATACGCCCGGCATTTGGCAACACTGTTCCTTCTACTACGACCAGTTGGAGGAAAGTTCCTTTGTGGACGGGATTCCCTTCGACGGCTCCAGCATCCGGGGCTGGAAGGCCATCAACGAATCCGATATGTCCATGGTGCCCGATCCTAACACCGCCTGGATTGATCCCTTTTGTAAGGAAAAAACCCTGAGCCTGATTTGTAGCATCAAAGAGCCTCGCACGGGAGAGTGGTACAATCGGGATCCCCGCACCATCGCCGCCAAAGCGGTGGAATATCTCCAGCAGACCGGTCTAGGAGACACGGTTTATATCGGGCCCGAGGCGGAGTTTTTCATCTTTGACGACGTGCGCTTCGACCAAACGGAAAACAGCGGCTACTACTTCATGGACAGCGTTGAAGGGCGCTGGAATAGCGGCGCCATCGAAGAAGGGGGCAACCTCGGCTATAAACCTGGCTATAAACAGGGGTATTTCCCCGTGGCGCCGACGGACACGGCCCAAGATATCCGCACGGAAATGCTGCTGACCATGGCGGCCTGCGGCGTGCCCATCGAAAAGCATCACCACGAGGTGGCGTCCGGCGGTCAGAACGAACTGGGGATTAAATTCGACACCCTGGTCAACGCGGCGGACAACTTGATGATCTACAAATACGTCATCAAAAACGTGGCCAAGAAGTACGGCAAAACCGTCACCTTCATGCCCAAACCCATCTTCAACGACAACGGCTCCGGCATGCACACCCACCAATCCATCTGGAAAGGCGGTCAACCCCTCTTCGCCGGGGATAAATACGCCGGTCTTAGCCAAATGGCGCTGTGGTACATCGGCGGCATCCTCAAACACGCCCCGGCGCTCTTGGCGCTCACCAACCCCACGACCAATTCCTACAAGCGCCTAGTGCCCGGTTTTGAAGCGCCGGTGAACTTAGCTTACTCCCAGGGCAACCGCTCCGCTTCCGTGCGGATTCCCCTCTCCGGGACGAACCCCAAGGCCAAACGCCTAGAGTTCCGGTGCCCCGACGCCACCTCCAACCCCTACCTAGCCTTTGCGGCCATGCTCTGCGCCGGCATCGACGGCATCAAAAACCAGATTGACCCCGGCGAGCCGTTGGATGTGGATATCTACGACCTCAGCCCGGAAGAGTTGGCCAAGGTGCCCTCCACCCCCGGCTCCCTGGAAGCGGCGCTGGAATGTCTGGAAAAAGACCACGCCTTCCTCACCGACACCGGCGTCTTTACCGTTGACTTCATCGAAAGTTGGATTGAGTATAAACTCGACAACGAAGTCAACCCCATGCGTCTGCGTCCCCACCCCTACGAGTTCTCCCTCTACTACGACTGTTAAGGCGTTTTTTAGCGAAGTCAAACGTTTTGATTGATCCCCCCTGACTTTCTTGAGAAGGGGGGATTTCTTCATTGCGGTTTTGTACGTTTAATCAGGGAGTGTCGTACTTTTGGGGCTAGTACGGTTTAAACCTTGCGCCGAAGGGGATGAGGGCGGGAGAAAAGGGTTCTCCTAACCCTGAGCGCCGTTACGCGACGAGATTCTATTTACCAGTCTTATTGGGCTTGGGGAACAGATCCGGGGGCAAGAGCACCTGATTGACGACGTGGATCACGCCGTTGCTGGCGTCCACATCGGCGGAGATGACAGTGGCTTTATTGACTTTAACTTTCCCGTCTTTGACCTTAATCATCAGATTTTGACCCTCTAGGGTTTTAGCGGGGCCCGGCTGGATTTGGGCGGAGGTGATGTCCCCGGAGACCACGTGATAAGTCAGAATTTTGACTAACTTATCTTTGTTTTCCGGTTTCAGAAGCGTTTCCAACGTTCCCTTGGGCAGGGCGGCGAAGGCTTTGTTTGTGGGAGCGAAGACCGTGAAGGGGCCCTTACCGGAAAGCGCCTCCACCAGACCGGCGGCCTTCAGCGCCGCTACGAGGGTGCTAAAGGATTGATTCCCCTGGGCGATCTCGACGATGGTTTGGCTTTGGGCGGCCTTGGTTTGGGCCATCAGCGGCGCCGAGTGGCGAGGCTGGGCCATAGCGGGAGCGTTAAGGCCAAAGACTAGACCGGACAGTCCTAGGAGCAGAGCGGATTGGACGCGCATGGGAGAGATGGGGATAAAAGAACAACGCTCTTATTATGACAAAAAGTAAAGTTTTATGAAGAAATGTTAAGGATGTCTTCTTTGGCCGACGCCTCTAGGGCCTGAGGCTCCGACCAGTAATTTCTCCTTTGGCGGCGCGGTTCAGGGCGAGGGTGTTTAAAAAGCCCCCCAATTCTGGAGGGAACCGGGAAGGTCTGGCGTCGGGGGCCAATCGATCCTTAGTTAAAGATCCTCTGAGAAGGATTGGGCAAGGTTTTCAACTCTAGGCCCCGCTCAAAAATCTCTTGAATGGGAAGCATTTCGCCGTCGGCGGTTAAAAACTGATGCTCCGCCGTGGCTCGGATCACTTCCCCGGTGTCCAGTTCGTATTCAAAGACTTCCTGAAGTCCCCGGTCGTGCCATTGGGCGATGGGTTGGGGGTAAATCTCTCCCTGGGCGTTAAGGCTGTAAACAGAGCAGTTGATTTGCTCGGCCACGATTTTGCCCAAGGGCAGAGCGCCGTATTCCTCAGTCAAAACTAAAGTATCGCCCGTTAAACAATATTCGGCGAACTTGACCATCTGCTCGAATAAATGGGCGGCGACGCGGGTGGGGACTCCGTTTTTGGTGGCGCCGTCGATGAAAATTTGTTGGTGTTTCTGCATTTCCGAGGCTTTCTTTTTGCCCATGGCCCGCCGCAGGAGATCCGCTTCTCCCAAGGAGTAGCCCGCTAAATCCTGGGCCATTTTCATGATTTGCTCTTGATAGACCAAAACCCCGTAGGTTTCGTTGAGAATCTTCTCCAACAAGGGATGCTCGTAGGTAATGGCTTCCCGGCCGTGTTTACGGTTAATAAAAATGGGAATCAGTCCGGCGTCTAGGGGCCCCGGTCGGTAGAGCGCCAAAATGGAAGAAATATCCTCAATGCCGGAGGGCTTGAGGTCTTTGACGATTTGTTTCATCCCCTGGGATTCCAGTTGGAAAATGCCTTCCAAATCTCCGTTTTCCAACAGTTTATGGGTTTTCTTAATATCCTCCGGTAGTTTTTTCGTGGCGCCCTTGGCGATAATGTGTAGGGCCTTGCGCTCGTCTAGAGGCAGTTGGTCTAGGTCTAACTCCACGCCCCGATTTTCTTTAATCAGCTCTCTCGCTCTTTCTAAAGTGGTGAGGTTTTTCAGCCCCAAAAAGTCCATTTTCAACAGTCCCAGAGATTCTAAATCCTCCATAAAATATTGGGTAATCACAGCGCCGTCGTTATTCTTTTGCAAAGGGACAATTTCATCTAAGGGTTCCGAGGAAATCACTACCCCGGCGGCGTGAACCCCGAAGGTTTTGTTGGTGCCTTCAATACGAATGGCCATATCCACCCAGCGCCGGACTTCGGGATCGCTATCGTAGCGGGCTTTAAATAAAGGCTCCGGGGTTTGGTCGGAGATCATCACCTTTAACTTAGTCGGTTTGCCCCGGGAAACGGGAATCAGTTTCGCCATTTTGTCCGATTCCGAATAGGCGATATCCAACACCCTGGCCACGTCCTTTAAAACCGCCTTGGAGGTCATGCGGTTAAAGGTAATAATTTGGGCCACATTGGCTTCGCCGTATTTCTCCGTCACATACTGGATCATTTCGTCCCGGCGCTCGATGCAAAAGTCCGTATCCACGTCGGGCATGGATTTCCGTTCCGGGTTGAGAAAGCGCTCGAAGAGCAGTCCGTGATGAACGGGGTCAATATTCGTGATGCGCATGGCGTAGGCCACCAAAGACCCCGCCGCCGATCCCCGCCCCGGCCCCACGGGAATATCATGATCCCTGGCGTATTTGATATAGTCCCAAACCACTAAAAAATAGGTGCAAAAACCCATTTTTTGGAGCATTTTCAGCTCGTACTCTAGGCGTTGCTTGTAAACTTCGGGAACTTCCACCCTCGCTCGACATTTCAGGCGCTCAAGGAGGCCGTCCCAGGCGATTTCCTCCACATAACTATCGGCGCTGTAATTGGGCGGCACGGGATAGTTGGGAATGCGGGGTTCCCCTAAAATATGGTAAGCTTCCACCTTTTCCGCCACTTCCAGGGTATTGGCCAGCGCCGTTTCAATGACGTCTTCCGGTAAATGATCCCGGAATAATAAGCGCATTTCCTCCGCAGATTTGAGATACTCCGTGCCGCTGTAGCGGAGGCGCTTGTCCTCGGTGATTAATTTTCCCGTTTGAATACACAAAAGGGCGTCGTGGGCTTCGACATCGTTACAGGAAATAAAATGGGAATCGTTGGTGGCGATGACCTTGATATCTAATTCCTGAGCGATACGGACTAAATGAACATTCACCAAGCGGTCTTCCACAGAGCCGTGGTCTTGAATTTCTAGATAATAATCATCTCCAAATTCGTTTTTATACCACTGGGCCACCTGTTTAGCCCGCTCCAAATCTCCCGCCAGAATCGCCTGGGGCGCTTCTCCCCCCAAACAGGCGCTGGTGACGATCAAGCCTTCTTTATATTGGGTTAATAATTCTTTGTTAATGCAAGGGCGGGCGAAAATGCCGGAGCCTTGAATGCCCTTTAAGTTAGAAATGGTGGTGAGTTTAACTAAATTTTTATAACCCTGGGTATTTTTTGCCAGAACTACCTGATGAAAGCGCCGATGGCGTTTATTGATTTCAATATCGCCGTTGATCACATACATTTCATTGCCGATAATGGGCTTAATCCCCTTAGCGCGGCAGACTTTAATCAACTCGATGGCGCCGTACATGACCCCGTGATCCGTCAGGGCAATGGCGGGCATTCCCAATTCCACTGCCCGCTCCACCAAATCCGGCAGTTGGGAAGCGCCGTCTAGAAGGCTGTAGTCGCTGTGGATATGGAGACCAACAAAACTCATGGCGTTTTAGGCATAATCAGCCTTTTATCATAAAGCCTTTCTCCGGTCTTTAACGCCCCTCCTCCCCCGCCGGTAACGCGGCGCCGATGGCTTCATAGACCTTGCCCACCGGAATCAGTTTTAAACCGGGAGCGGCGCTGACAGCCTGTCCCTTGGGAATTAGCGCCTGGCGAAAGCCCAACTTGGCCGCTTCCTTGAGGCGTAGTTCTAACTGGGAAACAGGGCGGATTTGTCCCCCCAACCCAATTTCCCCCAGGAGCACGGTGCCGGGGTCCACCACCCGGTCCCGAAAGCTGGCTACTACGGCGATGGCCACCCCCAAGTCCACCGCCGGCTCTTCCACCTCCAGACCCCCCGCCGCCGAGACGTAGGCGTCCAGTTTAGACAACGGAATCCCCACCCGTTTTTCCAACACCGCCAGAATTTGCAGGAGCCGATTGTAATCCACCCCCGCGGTCGAGCGCCGGGGGGAGGGGTAGTTAGTGGGGCTAACCAGAGCTTGGAGTTCCACCACCAGGGGCCGGGCCCCCTCGCAGGCCACGGTAAAGGCGGCGCCGGGGGCGGGATCTTCCCGATTGCCCAAAAAAAGTTGGGAGGGGTTGGTCACTTCCCGGAGTCCCGCTTCTACCATTTCGAAAATACCGATTTCCTGGGTGGCGCCAAAGCGATTTTTAACCGAGCGCAGAAGCCGGTGGGCGGCGTAGCGGTCTCCCTGGAAATAGAGCACCGTATCCACTAAGTGCTCCAGCACCTTGGGCCCCGCCAGGGAGCCTTCCTTGGTGACATGGCCGACGATGAAGAGGCTGGTCTGTTGACGCTTGGCTAGTTGCATCAGTAAACTCGTACACTCCCGCACCTGGGCCACGGATCCCGCCGCCGAGGACAGCGCCGGGTAATAAATATTTTGGATACTGTCAATCACCGCCACCTGGGGTTGGAGCGCCTCCAGTTCCCGCAAAATCTCCTCTAGGTTCGTTTCCGGCTGGATAAAGAGACAGGGATCGCTCTCCCCCTGGGGAATCCCCAAACGCCCGGCCCGGAGCTTAATCTGTTGCCCCGATTCTTCGGCGGAGACGTACAAAATTCGAGGTAGGCGCTGAGCCAACTGGCCCGCCACCTGTAGCAACAACGTCGATTTACCAATACCGGGATCGCCGCCGATGAGGATCAGCGCTCCCGGCACAATGCCGCCCCCTAAGACCCGGTCTAGTTCTTCGTAACCGGAGGGGAAACGACCCTGCTCGGCGCCGCTAATTTGGGAAAAGTTAAGGGCCGTCGCGGCTTGGGGCGCCGCAGTGGAGCGGCTTTTAGCGCCTCGGCCCGGTCGAGTGTTAGCGCTCGCCACCGGCGCCGCAATTTGTTCCTCCAAACTGCCATAGACCCCGCAGGCCGCGCATTTCCCGTACCACTGGGGAAACTCGGCGCCGCAACTCTGGCAAACGTATTGGCTTCGGGTTTTGGCCATAAACACAGTGTTCTAAACCCCGGATTCTACCCCGTCGGGACGGCGCTTAAACGCTGAAGGAATTTAGGGCGCAATCATGCGCTCCGGGCGCACTCGTTCGTCAAATTCGGCGGCGGTCATTAAACCCAGGGAAACCGCCGCCTCCTTCAGGGTTTTGCCCTCCTGGTAGGCGGTCTTCGCCACCAGCGCCGCCTGGTCGTAGCCAATATGGGGATTGAGGGCCGTGACTAACATGAGGGAGTTTTCCAGATGACGGTGGATCTGCTCCCGGTTAGGAGTCAAGCCCTCCAGTAAATGGAGTCGAAAACTGTCGCAGGCGTCTGTGAGGAGCCGGACGGAGTGGAGAAAGTTATAGATAATGACGGGCTTAAAGACGTTTAACTCAAAATTCCCCTGACTCCCCGCTAGGGTAATGGCCGTATCGTTAGCCATCACCTGAACGCAAACCATGGTCATGGCTTCGCATTGGGTGGGATTCACCTTCCCCGGCATGATCGACGACCCCGGCTCGTTGGCGGGTAAATTCAGTTCCCCCAGACCGCAACGGGGGCCGGAACCCAACCAGCGTAAATCGTTGGCGATTTTCATTAAAGAGGTCGCCAGGCTTTTCAGCGCCCCGCTGGCGAAAACCAAGGCTTCGTGGCTGGCCAGCGCCGCGAATTTATTCGGCGCCGAAACAAAGGGCAAGCCCGTTAGACGAGCGATTTCCTGAGCGACCTGTTCCGCAAAGTCGGGATGGCTGTTTAACCCTGTCCCCACGGCGGTGCCGCCCAGGGCCAGTTCCAGCAGACCGGGGAGAGTCTGTTCGATTTGTCCGATGTGGCGCTTGACCTGGGTTCCGTAGCCGGAAAATTCCTGCCCGAGGGTCAGGGGCACGGCGTCCATTAGGTGGGTGCGACCAATTTTAATAATGTCGGCAAATTCCCGCTCTTTAAGGGCCAGCGCCGCCTCTAGGTTAGCCAAAGCGGGCAACAGTCCCTGGGTCAGGCGCTCCGCCGCCGCCATGTGCATGGCCGTGGGAAAGGTATCGTTGGAGGACTGAGACAGATTAACGTGGTCGTTGGGATGGACGGGATCCTTACTGCCGAGAACGCCCCCCGCCAAGGTGATAGCCCGATTAGCCACGACCTCGTTGACGTTCATATTGGTTTGGGTGCCGCTCCCGGTTTGCCAGACCCGTAGGGGAAACTGCTCCCCCCAGTCCCCCCGGGCCACTTCCGCCGCGGCTTGTTGGATCAAACGGCTTTTCTCCGGGTCGAGTTTACCGAGCCTTTCATTCACCAGCGCCGCCGCCTGTTTAAGAACGCCAAAGGAACGAATCACCTCCAAGGGCATCAAATCATCGCCAATGGCAAAGTAACGCAAAGAGCGCTGGGTCTGAGCGCCCCAGTAGGCTTGGGCGGGAACGGCGATAGTTCCCAGGCTGTCGGTTTCGGCGCGGGTCTCCATTAGTCTTCTAGTCTTCGTAGTATTCCGGTTGTTTTTCGCGACGGAGTTCGGGGATATTGACTCGAGGGGGCTGGTAGGCCTGCTCGTCGGCCTCGTCCTCCCAGAGGTCGCCTTCTTCGTAGTTAGCGGAGCGCCGGGGGAGAGGCTTGCTCTCTTCTCCCCAGTTGTCCATCTCTTCCTCGTCGTCTTCGTAATCCGTCTCCACATAGGCCGCCACTTCCGTCGGGCGTCGGAGGACAGGGGCGGGACGGGACTCTTCCCAGTCGTCTTCGTGCCAGCGCTCCTCCAGAACCGCTTCCGGTTGGCGAACCTGCACCGGGGGGCGGAGGGGAACGCCGGAGCCGAGCTGGTTTTCGGGGCGGGCGGCGGTCGGATAATACATTTCCTCCTGAGCTTGCTCCCAAGACGGGCGACCAATCCCTAGGCGCTCCAACACGCCCACCGTTAACTGACTTAACCGTTCTTCGGCGCCTTCAAAGACAATCAAGCGGTTAGGGCCGCTACTGACCACTTCTTCAATGGATAGCTCGTAAGTACTAATTAACTGATCCGGGATCTGGGGATAGCCCAGGGAGGCGATGATAATGGAGGAGACCTTGCCGTCGTCGAGGTTAAATTGGAAATCCCGCACCCGCCCCAGGGGTTCCCCGGTTTCCGTCACCACTTCGCTATTAATCAGGGGGGTGTAGTAGTCAATATCCACCGTTTCAAAAATATCCTCGTTCTCCACCAGCGCCACGTCCCCGGTTTGACAGAGACGATTCAGGAAAAAATACTGGGGCATTCCCGAGAGGGAGAGGATATTGTCCCGCAGTCCCAGGGCGACGATTTCCCGTTGATCGATATCGACCAACACGTCTTTAACCACTCCCAATTTTTTCCCCGTGTCGCGGGCGATCACCTGGGTGTTGATGAATTCATTTCTCAGACGGATGTTGTCGATGCTCATTGTTTGGAAACAGACGTGGAGTCTAGGGGAACTCTGGGACAGCAACCAGCCCCAAAGGGCGAGTTCTGGGCATTTTAACCCCAGGGGGAGGGATTAAGTAAGTCCCTATTCTAGCGAATCTCTTTCCTTTTCCGTCGAGGAGAAGGGAGGGAAATCCCCCCTAGATTAGCCGGCGGCTGGATTTAAAACAATTGACAATCCCGAGATCCCAATTGTTTGAGCCGACAGAGGCGCTGGCTGAAATAATTGCCCCCGAGGCGGCTATAGTCGTTCCATTTCAACGTATTGACCTGAATTGACCATGACCAAAGGTAAGCCGCCTGAGTCAGCGCCTGCAAGGCATCTAGCTCTACCGCCTCTAGGGGAGAAACCGATTGATACCCTTTCAGAAAGGCGTCCCGCACGGAGCGACAGAGACCGGTTTGCAGGGCCACTTGCAGAAACTTGGCCACATCAAAGGCCCGCCAACCGGCGCCGCATTGGTCAAAATCAAAGAGCGTCGGTCGATTATCGGCGGTGAAATGGACGTTGCCGCTGTGGGGATCGCCCCAGCAGACGCTCCAGTAGGGCGTTTCCGTCGGTAGGTGCCGGAGTTTGGCCTTAATTTGCAGACTGGTCGCCGTCAGATAGCGCCAGTCTTCGGGCTGGCTGTGGAGAAAGGGAGCTAGGGTTCGCAGAGGTTCGTCCACCAGATGAAAGGTGGTCAGCGCCGACCGGCGGCCCTCGCTAGCAAAGCTTTGACTCTCCCGATGAAGCCGGGCTACGGTTTCCCCAAAAATCCACGCCTGGGTAATATTCAAGTCGCCCACCGCCACGGAACCCGGCGCTGAAGGAAAGAGAGCGCCGTAGCGGGAACCTTCTGGAGCGTTAAGGGTCGAGTAAGCTTGTCGAGAGCGGCTCAGCAGGGGAGCGGAAACCGGCAGGCCCCGCTGGGCTAAAAAGGCGAGCCAATCCAGTTCAAATTTAATTTCTCCCAAAGAGCGCCAGTGGCGATGAGAAACCCGAAAAATATAGGGTTCCCCTCGGGTTTCCAGGAGATAAACGTCGCTCAGACCCCGATGCCAAAAGTGGCAGGCCTGGGGCGCCTCGATGGCGTAGCCCTGGGCGACAAAATCCGCCACGGCGAAGGGAGCCAGGGTGGAGCAAACCGTGGGCAACGGCTCCGGTTTGGGCCAGAAAGAATCCCAATCGAACGTCCAAGGTTGGGGGGAGGGGCGTTGGAAAAAAGCGGGGGAGCGGAGTTGTTGCATAGTCGGAATCGGCCCAAACGCTAGCCCCACCATAGGAGGGACGGCGCCTGGCCTTAGTAGCCTAAGTTACCGTTTCCCCCGTTGTTAGAAAAATTTACCTAAGCGCCGTAATGGATGAGCAACCGCTCAGGCGCCGAGGGAGAGCCTTCGAGAACAATGCCCCGCTGGTTGGCCGCCAAGTGTCGCAGGATTTTGTAGAGGGTTTCAATTTCTTCCTCCGCCCCGCACTGACGGGCCAGTTCCGGTAACGGCAGAGGTTCGGCGCTGTTTTGGAGGGTCGCCAGCGCTTTTTGTTGAAGTTCTAAAATCCCCGCGGCGGCTTTTTTCCCGGCCTCGACCCCCGGTTGGTGGTAGGCGTTGACGTTAACCAAAGAGGCGTAGAAACCCACGGCCCGCTCGTAGAGGGCGATGAGCGCCCCCACGGTTTTGGGGTTGACCTGGGGAATGGTCAGGGTGATGGATTCCCGGTGATTTTCATAAAGCGCCTGCCGGGTGCCCTGGAGGAAACCGGAGAGGTAGTCGCCGCTGGTGATGTGGGGTTCCACTTCCTCGGAGGCGCCGTCCCGGTCTTCCAAGACTTCGATGAAGGTGGCGAAGAAATTGGGCACTCCTTCCCGCA
Organism: Cyanobacteriota bacterium; assembly: GCA_035285965.1. Classification (GTDB taxonomy): domain Bacteria; phylum Cyanobacteriota; class Cyanobacteriia; order Cyanobacteriales; family Microcystaceae; genus Synechocystis. Next base: position 12,867 of record JAYKIZ010000251.1, read on the forward strand.
GTTGTTGGACGTAGGCGTGTTGGTCGGTGGAGCCTTTGTTGCCGTAGACGGCGATGCCTTGATGAACCATCTGACCGTCGAGATCCCGCTCTTTGCCGAGGGATTCCATGATCAACTGTTGTAGGTAACGGCTAAAGAGAAGGAGGCTATCTTTATAGGGCAAAATCACCATGTCCTTTTCTCCCCGACCCTTGCCGGCGGAATACCAAGCTAGGGCCAGTAAGGCGGCGGGGTTAGCGCGAAGCTCCGGGACGCGGGTGGCGTCGTCCATGATTTTGGCGCCCTCCAGTAGGCCGTCAATCTCAATGCCCTGCAACGCCGCCGGCAGAAGTCCCACGGCGGAGAGTTCGGAGGTGCGGCCCCCCACCCAATCCTGCATGGGGAAGATGGCCAGCCAATTCTCGCTTTGGGCTTGTTGATACAGTTTGCTCCCCGGCATGGTCACCGCCACCGTCTGGGGCGCCAGGTCTAAATCTTGGGCCGCGAATCGGGCCCGGACTTCCGAGAGACCGTTGCGGGGTTCCGGGGTGCCGCCGGATTTACTGGTGATGATCACCAGGGCGCTTTTGAGACGAGCTCCGAGGCGGGTGAGAACTCGGTCAATGCCCGCGGGGTCGGTGTTGTCGATAAAATGAATCTCTAGGGCGGGAAAATCCGGCGCTAGCGCCTGGGCCACAAACTGGGGCCCCAGCGCCGAGCCGCCGATGCCAATGGAAATAATGTCGGTAAATTTCGGCGCCTGGGGCGGGGTAATCTGTCCCTGATGGATGGCGGCGGCGAATTGGCGGATTTGGGCCAAGGGTTCCGTAATCTCCGCTTTTAGCTCCGGGTTCGGCGCTAGGTCGGGGTTCCGCAACCAGTAGTGCCCCACCATGCGCCCCTCGTCCGGGTTGGCCACGGCGCCTTTTTCCAAGGCCTGCATGTCCTGAAAGGCTTTGGCGAATTGGGGCTGGAGGCCCTCGACCCAACTGTCTTCAAAACGGACGCGACTGACGTCGAGGTAAAGATCTAAGCCCGGATGGTGGTAGAGCCAACGGAGGTAGCGTTGCCAGAGTTCTTGGTTCGTCATAATGCCCACAGGAATCTTGCCAAGGCAATTATAGAGAGGAATGGGGAACGGGGGGTGTTTCCCTCGGAGCTTAGGGGATGTTGGGGCCGCCCCCCCCCGACCTTCTGGCCATAGGCGCCGTGAAAGTAAGCATCCAGACGCTTAATATCCGACATTCCGCCGGTTGGGAACTCTGCTGGGGAACCGGAGAGAGAAAGAGGGCCGATTAAGCCAAACCGTCGGGTTAACCGACCCTGGCCCAGACTCCCAGCATTAAAAGCAGCGCCGCCCCTAGAACGAGAGCCGCCGCCACAAAGCCGTTGTCCCGGGTGTTCATGCGGCTCAGGTCTTCAAAACGAATGGGGGACAGGTTCTCCTTTCGGCGCTGGGAGGATTTGGCCGGGGCGGCGTAGGTCGGTTGACTATTTTCCGTTTGGGTCAGGTCGGGAATCTCCGTTAGCCATTCCTTGGGACGGTTTAACTGCGGCGCTTCGAGGATATAAAGGACATTTTTGCTATTTTTGCGACAGTCCGGGTGGGGATGGCGGGTGAGCTTGCGGCAGAGCGTCCGGGCCTCCTTTAGCTGTCCGCTGGCTTGGTAGGCCAAAACGAGCCACAGTTGGGCCTCTCCCCCCTGACGGGAACCCAGATTGGTCAACTGCACAGCTTCTTCTAGCGCCTCGACGCTGAGGCGATAGCGTCCCCCCTCAAAGGCGTCTTTGCCCGCCTGGAAACGCTCCTCAAAGGACGGCCCCATTACATCCCCATAATTTCGTAACCGGCGTCCACGTAGAGAATTTGTCCCGTAACCCCGCTAGCCAGGTCGCTCGCTAAAAAGGCCGCCGCGTTGCCCACTTCCGTTTGGGTCACCGTTCGTCGTAGCGGCGCCGTCGCTTCCACGTGGTGAATCATGTCTAAAATACCCCCCACCGCCGAGGAGGCCAAAGTCCGAATCGGCCCAGCGGAAATAGCGTTCACCCGCACGCCTTGAGGCCCCAATTCCGCCGCCAGATAGCGCACCGTCATTTCCAGCGCCGCTTTGGCCACCCCCATTAAGTTGTAGTTGGGGATCACCTTCACGCCCCCCAGGTAGGAGAGGGTGATCAGACTGCCCCCTTGGGTCATCAGAGGTTTAGCTAACCGAGCCAGATGGCCGAGGGAATAGGCGCTAATCTCCAGCGCCTTGCCGTAGGAGTCCCGGGGAATGTCGCTGAAGTTGCCCATGAGTCCGTCCTTATCAGCGAAGGCGAGGCAATGAATCAGGATGTCTAACTGTCCCCACTGGGCGCCGACAGTTTGAAAGAGGTCTTCCATTTGCCCGTCGTTCTGGACGTCGCAGGGCAGAATTAGGCTCGGTTTCAGCGGTTCTACCAGTTCCCGCACTTTCTTTTCAAAGCGACCCTTCTCGTCCGGTAAAAAAGTCACCCCCAATTCGGCGCCGGCCTGATGGAGTTGTTGGGCGATGCCCCAGGCGATAGAGCGATTGTTGGCGATGCCCGTCACGAGGGCTTTTTTTCCCGTCAGATCTAAAAGTGCCATGGCGATTTTTCAAAGATACCCAGTCTCTAACTATACCCTGGGCGGCGCTTTTCCCTATCGTCCTAGGATAAGTACAAATTCGCTTGTAGGTTAAAGACATCGTAATAATGACCCCGTTGGGCGAGTAGTTCTTCGTGGGAGCCGGTTTCGAGAACGCGACCTTTATCGAGGACAATCACTTTATCCACATGGCGACAGAGGGAGAGGCGATGGCTCACAATCAAAGCCATACGATTCTGGGTCGCGGATTTAAGCAGATTGATCAGTTGACTTTCCGCGCAGGCGTCTAGAGCGGCGCTGGGTTCGTCCAGAATTAATAACTCGCAGGTTTGCAAACGAGCTAGGGCCCGGGCGATGGCCAGGCGTTGCCATTGACCGGACGAGAGTTCGACCCCATTTTCCAGTTCTCGACCGATGGGGGTTTCTAGTCCAAGGGGAAAGGAGCGGGGTTTGAGCGCCAACCCCACTGTTTGAAGCAGACTGAGCAGGGCGGGATCATCGGCGATTAGAGCTAAGTTGCCGAAGGCGAGGTTTTCCCTAAGAGTGGCGGGAAATTGGGCGTAGTCCTGGAAAATAACGGCGACCCGGGCGTAGAGGTCCCCGTAATCAATCTGGTTAATGGCGGCGCCGTCCCAGAGAATTTCTCCGGCGCTAGGCTCGTAAAATCGACAGAGTAGTTTAATCAGAGTGGATTTGCCGGAGCCGTTTTCTCCCACTAGGGCGACGGTTTGTCCCGGCTCAATCTGGAAACTGAGACCGTCGAGAATATTGGCTTCGTTGCCGTCGTAGCGAAAAGTCACGTCCCGAAACTCGACGCCTAAATTGAGAGACGGCGCCGGTGCCGAGGGTAAAACGAAGGGGTGGGGCCTAGGGGGAATTTCGAGGTCGAGGAGCTGGTGAATAGGGGTCGTTCCCAAAATAACATCGTAGAGGTCGGAGGCGTTGTTGATGAGAATATAAAGCCCTTGTCTGACTTGAATAATCAGTCCGCCGTACAGCGCCAAATCGCCAATGGTATAAGCTTTGTCAACCAGGGCAGATTTAACCAAATAAAAGTAGGGAATCATAATCCCTAACGAGTTTAAAAAGGAAGAGGCGATGATCCAAAATGTGCCCTGCTTGCGGATTTTTTGAAGAGAGCGAAAGGTGATGTTGAAGTAATTGCGCCAGCGCCGCAGAATTAAGGATTGGAGGTTTAAGAGACGCACTTCTTTGGCGTAGCTATCCGTAGTTAAAATATTGGCTTGAATATCCATGAGGCGGTTAGCGGAGGCCTGAGATTGTTCTATTGACCAGCTCTTTTCGCGAAAATAGATCTCGATACAAATGGAGGGAAACGCCGTCCCGAAGAGAATTAAGGGAACCCACCATTGAATAGTTAGAGAGAAGAGAATTGCGGGAATAACGGTAAAAAATCCGTTCAATCCCGTGATGGTGATGAAGGCCAATTCTTCAATTCTTTTCAGGCCCTTTTCGGCGAGTTTAATAAGATTCAGGCGCTCGGTATTTTCAAAGAGAGACAGTTGGGGAAAATCAGCGATTTTTTGGAGGATGGCAAAGTTCACCTGACCTCGCACCTGATCTCGCACGGTTCCGGTAATCAAGGCGTTGATGGTTTTGAGGGTATCGACGGTGAAACTGAGAAAAATAATGCCGGAGATTAACCAAAATAACTTGCCGCCGGGAGAGAGATCCGTTTCTAG
>JAYKIZ010000252.1:0-9999 GCA_035285965.1 Cyanobacteriota bacterium
CAGGACTTAAGCGCCGCGCGTTTAGTTCAAGACTACGAAGCGGCTTTAATTCAGGAAATTCAGACCGCGACCGGGCCGGCGCCGTTAACGTCGATTTTTTTTGGCGGCGGCACCCCCTCTCTTTTTCCCCTGGACGCCCTAGAGCGTCTTTTAGTCCGACTGGAAAAACAGTTGGGCTTCGGCGCCGACTTGGAAATATCCCTAGAAATCGACCCCGGCACCTTTGATTTGCCCCAACTCCGGCGCTATCAAGATCTAGGCATTAACCGGCTCAGTTTAGGCGTCCAAGCTTTTCAGGATGATCACCTAACCGCCCTGGGACGTCATCACCGGCGCCGGGACATTGACGAAGCTATTAACCTGATCCATCAGGCCGGATTTGAGAACTGGAGTCTAGACTTGATCTCCGGTTTGCCGGGACAAACGCTGGAGGATTGGCGCCAATCTTTAGGGGAAGCTCTAGCGGCGGGGCCCAGCCACCTCTCCGGTTACGACCTCGTGGTGGAACCCGGCACGGTTTTTGGTAAACGGTTTCAGCCGGAAGCGGCACCGCTCCCCTCCCAGGAGTTAACGGCCCAGATGTATAGCCTAGCCCATGAAACCCTGACCCAGGCGGGCTTTGAGCACTACGAAATTTCCAACTACGCCCGCCCCGGTCGCCAGTGTCGCCATAATCTAGTCTATTGGCGCAATCAACCCTACTATGGCTTTGGCCTCGGCGCCGCCAGTTACCTCGACGGCGTTCGCCTGACTCGACCCCGCACCCGGGCCGAGTATTACGCCTGGGTTCAGACCTTGCCCCACGCGCCGGAGCCGCCCCTTGCCCGTCGAGAACGATTGCTAGAAACTCTGATGTTGGGGCTACGGCTCAGGGAAGGCGTAGCGTTAAAGCCGTTATTGAAAGACTTATCCCCCCAAGAAGAAAAGGCTTTTCGGCGCTGTCTAGAACCCTACCTGAAAGAGGGTTACGGGGAAATCTTCGACCCGGAAGAGCATAGATCAGGGTTAAAGCCGGGGGATGACAGGCTAAGACTCCGACTGACAGCGCCGGAGGGATTTTTGCGGTCTAACCGAATTCTGGCGGATTTGTTTGCGGTTTTATAGAGGGCCGGGGGTGAGGGCGGAAGAAAACGGCGCCGGCTTCGCTTTTCCGAACCTTAAAGCTGTGTTACATTTTTTAATGGTGGTCTGACGCTTCCGTCAAGGAGGAAAGCCACCCCCTATGCCTCCGGCAACCCGTCATAGTACGCTAATCATAGCCCAATTCCGGCCCCCTTCCGGGTCGTCCCCATCCCTCCCTAATCCTTAGAGAAGTTCAGCTTCAATGTTTTCTAAAGAAGTCACCGAATCAAAAGTCTTTCAATGGTTCAATGATCGTCTTGAGGTACAGGCTATCTCTGATGACATTGCCAGCAAGTATGTTCCTCCCCACGTTAATATTTTCTACTGTCTGGGCGGAATCACCCTCACTTGCTTCCTGATCCAGTTCGCCACTGGCTTTGCCATGACCTTCTACTACAAGCCGACGGTCGCGGAAGCCTTTACCTCTGTCCAGTACATCATGAACGAAGTCAACTTCGGTTGGCTGATTCGCTCTATCCATCGCTGGTCCGCCAGCATGATGGTGCTGATGATGATCCTCCACGTTTTCCGGGTCTATCTCACCGGCGGCTTTAAAAAGCCTCGGGAATTAACCTGGGTGGTGGGCGTGATGCTGGCCGTAACCACCGTTTCCTTTGGAGTAACGGGCTACTCCCTCCCTTGGGATCAGGTGGGCTACTGGGCGGTGAAAATTGTTTCCGGCGTGCCCGCGGCCATTCCCGTGGTGGGCGACCAACTGGTGACCCTGATGCGGGGAAGCGAAAGCGTGGGACAAGCCACCTTAACCCGTTTCTACAGCCTCCACACCTTCGTTCTGCCCTGGATTATCGCCGTGTTGCTCCTGCTCCACTTCCTGATGATCCGCAAACAAGGCATTTCTGGCCCCTTGTAACGTTTTGCCCGGCGTCGGGAATTTTCTCAAGCTAACCCCTTAAGCTAAAGAAACCTCCCCCGCTCCCTTAATAACCGGTTTTACCCTTAAGGAGAAGACTCCTGTGACCATTATCAAAAAACCCGATCTCGATGATCCCGCATTGCGGGCCAAGTTAGCCAAAGGCATGGGTCACCATTACTATGGCGAACCCGCCTGGCCCAACGACATTCTCTATATGTTCCCCATCTGTATTCTAGGCGCCATCGGTTTGATCGCCGGTTTAGCGATCCTTGATCCCGCCTTGATTGGGGAACCCGCCGATCCCTTCGCCACGCCCTTGGAAATCCTACCGGAGTGGTATCTTTATCCTACCTTTCAAATCCTGCGGATTCTTCCCAATAAACTCCTGGGGATTGCCTGCATGGCGGCCATTCCCCTGGGTTTAATGGCGGTTCCTTTTATCGAAAGCATCAACAAGTTCCAGAATCCCTTCCGGCGCCCCATCGCCATGACCGTCTTCCTCTTTGGCACCGCCGCGGCTATCTGGCTCGGCGCCGGCGCGACTTTCCCCATTGATAAGTCCCTGACCCTCGGTTTGTTCTAAACCCGCAAATCAGGCCGTCTTGTGCTAAAACCTCTAACATCCCCCTTTCGAGGGGGATTTTCTTTATCAGCGCCGCCCCTTGACCTATGTCTAAAAGCTTGCCCAATTTTTCCGCCGAAAGACCTTCGACCTCTATTCCCCTCTTGATTTTCGGCGCCGTCGGCCTTTGCGCCCTAGCTAGCGCCTATTTAGGTTATCGTCTAGGGGACGAAGCCATTAAGGGAGTGGCCCAGCCCTCGGAAAACCCGGTTCAGCGCCTGAATTTACCCCAGAACTCCGCGGATAAAGGCGAAAAAGCTCCGACCCAACCCACGGTGAAGTTTGTTCCCCTCAATATTGAACAGGTCAGAAAGGACGCCAAGGCCTATATCAAAGCCCGCCAGAAGACCGTTAAAACCGGCGACGCGGCCAAAAACGCTAACGATTCCCAAGACTCTCAATAAATCGTTTCTCCCTATGACTTTTCGCCCCCCTTGGTATCTCCGCAACGGCTTTTTAATGACCCTCCACACGGCCTGGGGAGCGCCGTCCGAAGCTTGGCAATATTTAAACTCTCAGGAGCCGGTTTATCAGGAACATATCTTTACCGGCGCCGAGGGGGTTCCCCTTTATGGACGCTACGCCCTGCCCCCGAATCCCAAGGGAACCTGGGTGATGACCTACGGCATCACGGGAGATTTAGATAATCAATGGTTTCTCCGCCTCTGGGCCAAACGGGCCTACGAGCGGGGCTACGGCGTGTTGATCTTCGACTGGCGGGGCCATGGTAAAACCGGGGAACTCTCTCCCACCCTCACCTCCGACGGTCTCTATGAAGGGGAAGACTTTTGTCGGCTGGCGGCCCAAGCTAAAGCGCTCGGCTTACCGGCGCCGTTCTGGTTTGGGGGCTATTCCCTCGGCGGACAGTTGGCGCTCTGGGGCGTCTTTAAGGGGCAAACCCTCTCCCAATGGGGGCCGGAGTTGGCTTTAAGCGAGGAAGACATCGGCGGCGGCGCCGTTATTTGTCCCAGTTTGGAGTCGGAACGCTCTCTCCGTTACCTGACGGCCCATCCCCTGGGGCGTTATTTTGAAAAGGCCATCGCCGCTAATCTGAAACAATTAGCCTTGCGGCTTCACGAGTGTCATCCCGGCGCTTTTGATTTAGAGGTTATTAAAAAAGCCAACAGCATTTGGGCCTTTGACGAGGGTTTAGTGATCAAGCCCCTGGGGTTCAAAACCGTGAGCGACTATTACCAAGCCAGTAGCGGTCTGCCCCTTTTGCCCCAGCTTCAAAAACCGACCTATTTGCTTTACGCCGAAGACGACCGGCTCTTTGACCCCACTTTAATTCCCGAAATCCAGAGCGCCGCCGAAAATAATCCTTCTTTAGACCTCTGTTTAACCCCCAGGGGCGGCCATGTGGGCTACTACAACAGCCCCCAGGGACAGCGCTTGGCCCAAGATCCCGATCCCTGGTGGGGAATTCACCGGGTTTTGGACTGGGTCGAGACCCAAAGAGTTGCAAACCCCATTCCTCTCAGCGCGATTGCTTAGGGGGGATTGTCCGCAAGGCGTTGAAACAACCGCGCCGTTTGTTCGGGAGCGCCGGCTAGGGGAAAGAGGAAAATATGCCGAATCTCCGGGGATTTGAACACTTCCGGGAAACGGTGAGCCTGGTGCTCGGTGAGGGAAATGCCCCGATAGCGCTGGGCGTAAGCTAGTTCGGCGGAAAAGTTATCGTCGTTGTAGGCCTGGATAAACACCCGATCCACCGGCCAATTTGGCCAATCGGCGGCAAAGTAGCGTTTAGCCCAGTAGGGATTATGGTGACAGAGGTCGAATTTCACTCGGGGATTGGCTTTTTTGGCGGCGCCGAGCATCCCCGTCACAAACTGGGTTAAGGCCCGAATCCGCTCCGGCGGGCTAGGGGTTTCCGAGTGGTAGCCCAGGTAGTCGTCCCATTGAACGGCGTCAATTTGGGGATATTTTTGCACGAACTCCACCAACACATCCCGGAAGAGTCCGGCAATCTCGGGATTAGCGACATCCAAAATATAGTGCTCTACCCCCGCGTAGGTGCGGTCAACCCCCGGCGCTAACCAGCCCTTCGCCCGAGCCTCCTCAAAAATCGGACTATTCCGATCCAGCTTAATGCCCTTCTCAAAATAGGCGTGGACTTCCATCCCCTGACGGTGGGCTTCGTCGATCAGCCAGTCTAGCCATTGGGGGTCAAATTGATTGGGACAGCTTGCCAAACCGAGACGGGTTTTCAGCGCCGCGCTCCGGTACATGGCGCAACCGTTGCCCCATACGCCGTGGATCAGGGTGTTGACCCCCAACGCTTTATAGCGCCGGACTTGGGAACGAATCTGGGCTTCGCTGGCGTTGTTGGTGATGGCGTAGCGGCTCAGGTACAGGCCCCGGATGCCGGTTTGGGATGGTTTTAAGTCCGGGGAGGGGTTAACCGCCGCCGCGACGGGAGGAAAAGAGGAAGCAGGCTTGGGATTAACGGTTTTCGGCGCCAAGCTCGCTGGCGGTTTAACAGCCAAGGGACTGGGCCGGAGGGTTATGGGCGGCGGCGGCGGAGCGGGGTCGGAGAAGCGAAAGTCGCTGAGGGGTTCTAGGGGCGCCGGAGCCGGAGCGAGGAAAAGCGCGAATAAGTCCAGATTTTGCCGGAAGCGTAGCCAACCATAGGCGCCGGCCGTCAGGGTGGAGCAGGACAGCCACAAACAAAGGAGAAGGACAAGCTGACCATTGGGAGACATGGTGGTAACGCTATTAGGTTATTCCTGGGGGGCGTCCCAGCGGAAAAGAGCAATCATCAGCGCCGCTAACCCCAATTGCAGAGCTAAGTTGGGGAGCAAAGCGCCGGGATCTTTCCCCGCGAGGAGTTGGAGCGAGAAAATAAAGGCGCCGATTAAAGCGGAGGCGCCGAGACCGAGATAGGCAAAACGGCGCAGACCCCGGTAAGGCGCTTCGGCTTCGGCCTTGAGGCGGGCGTAACGTTTGGGAGAAAGGGGCGGTTTAGACAAGGAAAAAGAGGGGCAAGTGAGCTGAGCGGTTAAAGTATACGCTTAATCGAATCGCCGACCCTGGCCGTCGGCGTCATCAAGCGGGACGGGGTCTTCCAGAATCGGAATCTTCGCTATTGTAGGATTTACCCCCCCGCTCGGGGTTCCTTCAGCATAAAATCCCATTTCTTCAATCGGTTGGGAGTCGGCGTTATGGAAGATTTCAGTCATTACTACCAGATTCTGGGTTTAGACCCCGGCGTCGGTCTAGAAGAGGTTCACCAGGCGTACCGGGATTTGGCCTTTATCTGGCACCCAGACCGCTTGCCCCTCCATCCCACCCGGCTACGGGAAAAGGCCGCCGATCAACTGAAGCAAATTAACGAAGCCCACGACCGCCTGCGGGAGCGGTTGCGTCAAGAACCGGAACCGCCGCCCCCGGCGCCGAAGCCCCCCTCCGCCCCCAAAACGAAACCTGCGGCGCCCTGCCACCAGCGTCCCTATTATCGGGATTTTACCGGCGCCGATCTCCAGGGGGCGAATTTGAAAGAAAAAGATCTGTCAGGCCGAACCTTGAGCCAAGCCAATCTGAGTTACGCCGACCTCAGCGACAGTTTTCTCCACCAGGTCAACCTGGAAAACGCCAACCTCTTCCGAGCTAAATTAGTTCGGGCTAATTTACTGGAAGCCAACCTCCGGGGCGCCAATTTACGAGAAGCGGATTTAATGGGGGCCGATCTCAGCGGCGCCGATCTGCGAGAAGCGGATTTAACTGGGGCTAAAGTCCGAGCCGGGAATCGACTGATGGTCAAACTCACCGGAGCTCGTCTCAGCGGCGCGATTCTCCCCGACGGCGCTCGCCACGCTTAGTCCGTTGATCGTTCAATAATACCGCCCCCCAGCAGTTTTTCTCCCTGGTAGAAAACCGCCGCTTGGCCCGGCGTAATCCCAAATTGGGGTTCCCCAAAGCGCAGTTGCCAGCGACCGTCCTCAGCGGGAATGGCGAGGACTGCCACCGGCGCCGACCGATAGCGGACTTGAACTTCGCAGGTTAGGGGTTCCTTGGGTTCGGGAATGGAAACCCAGTTCAGGCGATTGACCCAGCACTCCCCGCTTCCGGCGCTGTCCCGATTGCCGACAATGACTCGGTTCCTGACGGGATCGAGCTTGACCACATAGAGCGGCTCCGGCGCCGCCACTCCCAACCCTTTGCGTTGCCCGATGGTGTAATGATGAATACCTCCGTGTTGTCCGAGAACCCGGCCTTCCAGATCGACGATGTCCCCGGGTTTCGGCGCAAGGTACTGGTCTAAAAAGGTTCCCATGGAGCCGTGGGCTTCCACCAAGCAGAGATCCTGACTTTCTGGCTTATCCGCGGTTTTTAGACCCAATTCCTCGGCGATTTGGCGAGTTTGGGTCTTGGTTAGCTCTCCCAGGGGAAAGAGAACCCCGCTCAGAACCTCTTGACTGAGGTCGTAGAGGAAATAGGACTGATCCTTATGACGATCTAACGCCCGCAGGAGTTGCCAGCGCCCGCTTTCGGGATCCTGGGAGACCCGGGCGTAGTGCCCCGTCGCCACTCGGTCAATGCCGAAGGTTTCCCGCCCGTAGCGCGAGAGGGGACCAAACTTCACCGCCCGGTTACATTGAGAACAGGGCAAAGGCGTGATCCCCTCCTGGTAGCTGGAGACCACATAGTCCAAAATTTCCGTTTGGAAAACGTCCCGGCTATCCACAATCTGGTGGGGAATCCCCAACTGCTCGCAGATAAACGCCGCGTCCACCATCCCCTCCGAGCAACATTGCCCCTTGCCCTTCATTAACCAGAGGGTGACGCCGACTAAATCGTAGCCCTGACGCTGGAGGAGCGCCGCGGCGACGGAACTATCGACGCCGCCTGAGAGTCCCACAAGCGCTTTTTTATCCATAACTCGTTTACCCGTAACTTGGCGGCCAAAATTTTCGCCTATCTAGGCTAACATTTCCGTTCCTCGAAGCAGAGTTTGGGACAATAACCGGCGCCGCTCTCCCCCAATGGATTAAGACTGAGCCTGACTATCCCAGGCCTGGGCCGCGTCCGCCAATGGTCAGGGCATCGGATTCGAGGGGAATGGGAACCCCCCGTGAAATTGATAGTGTCACCTCACTGAGGTTTTTAACATCTTTGCTTACATTCTGAATTTGGAATTGCTGACGGGAAAGCGCCGGTCTTTTCTCTCCGCTAAAATTAAACTAACCCCAGCGCCCTTTCCTCTATGCTGATTACCGATCTGCGCTCCCTCCCCGGCGCCGATGAGCGCCCTGACTCCGACGATACCCCCGTGGATAACGAAGACCAAAACTTTTTGCCTAATCTACTTTTAGCCACCCTTTATCGGCTTTGGCAAGAGCGTCAAGATTGGTTTTTCGCGGTGGATATGGCGCTGTATCACACCAGCGGCGCCGACCCAAAGGTTCCGGTGGTGCCCGACGCTTTCCTGAGTTTGGGGGTAGAGCGCCGCAAGGAGGGCAAGTCTCGCCGGAGTTACGCTATCTGGGAAGAAAACGGCGTTGTTCCCTCTTTAGTTCTGGAAATGGTTTCCCACACGGCCCGGGGAGAGTATGGACATAAGTTGGAGTTATACCAAAAAATGGGGGTTTTATATTACGCAGTCTATAACCCGGAGTTTTACCTGCGAGACCAGCATGATCCTTTTGAAGTTTACAAACTGGAAAACGGCGCTTATGTCCGTCAAGCGGGAGAGCCGGTCTGGCTGCCGGAAATCGGTTTAGGAATTGGGCGCTTAACCGAAACCTTTGGCGGGATTGAGCGGGAATGGTTAGCCTGGTTTAACGAAGCGGGGGAAACCTATGGATTGCCGGAAGTCAGTCGTCAAGAATTACAACGGGAACGACTGCGGGCGGAATTAACCCAACAGGCGTTGGAAGACCAGCGCCGAAGAGCTGAGCAGGAAAAACTCCGAGCAGAGGAACAGCGCCGACGGGCGGAGCAAGAACAGCGCCGGGCGGAGGAACAGCGCCGACGAGCTGAGCAAGAACAGCGCCGGGCGGAGGAACAGCGCCGAAGAGCTGAACAGGAACAGCGCCGGGCGGAGGAACAGCGCCGACGGGCTGAACAGGAGCAACTCAAATCTGAGCAGGAACGACAGCGAGCAGATTTGCTTCAACAGGAGCTAGAAGCGGAGCAACGACGAGCGCAGGCCGCCCTAGAAGAAAACCAACAATTAGCGGAATATCTTCGCTCTCTCGGTCTCGACCCGAATAATTTGCCACCCGCTCAAAACTAAAGCTAGCAACCTGTCCCCTATGCTGATTACCGACCGACACCCCTATCTGCCTAACGCCGACGAGCGCCCCGACTCCGACGATACCCCCGTGGATGACGAAGACCAAAATCTTTTGCCCAATCTTCTCCTCGCCACCCTTTACCAGATTTGGCAAGACCGTCAGGATTGGTTTTTCGCGGTGGATATGGGGTTGTATCACACCAGCGGCGCCGACCCGAAGGTTCCGGTGGTTCCCGACGCTTTCCTGAGTTTGAGGGTAGAGCGCCGCAAGGAGGGCAAGTCTCGCCGGAGTTACGCCACTTGGGAAGAAGGCGGGGTGGTTCCCTCTTTAGTTCTGGAAATGGTCTCCCACACGGCCCGGGGAGAGTATGGTCATAAGTTGGAGTTATACCAAAAAATGGGGGTTTTATATTACGCAGTCTATAACCCGGAGTTTTACCCGCGAGACCAGCATGATCCCTTTGAAGTTTACAAACTGGAAAACGGCGCTTATGTCCGTCAAGCGGGAGAACCGCTCTGGATGCCGGAAATCGGTTTAGGGATTGGACGTTTGACCGAAATCTTTGGCGGGATTGAGCGGGAATGGTTAGCCTGGTTTAACGAAGCGGGGGAAACCTATGGGTTGCTGGAAGTCAGTCGTCAGGAATTAGGAGGGGAACAATTGCGAGCGGACTTGACCCAACAGGTTTTGGAACAGCGCCGACGGGCGGAGGCGGCGGAAGAACAGGCCCGTCAGTTGGCGGCTTATCTCCGTTCTTTGGGGGTTGACCCGGATAATCTGCCGCCGGGGGAGCAGAACCAGCGCCGCTTTTAGGGGAGACCAAGGCAGTAGAAAGCGCTCCAGTAACGGTAATCCTGAAAGGGAATCTGGTCAGGCTGAAAGTTCTGTGTGAGGTAGTTCTTAATCTTGGTGATTGCCTTAAGGCTCTTCCCGATCGCCTCATAACGGGCCCTGGCCGCTCCGGTATTCGGATCTTTGGCTTTGCGTAGTTGTTGTAAAGTTTGGAAAGACTGTTCAAGATGCGCCGATTCAAAAATGAAGTGCACCACTTAGGGTGAGCTAGCCGAAAGGGGGCCCATCTAAGGTAGCCTGACTTGTACCACCAAAACAGGCAATCAAAGATGGGCTACCACCAGCTTAAC
>JAYKIZ010000253.1:0-4689 GCA_035285965.1 Cyanobacteriota bacterium
CGGCTGAGGAGGGGACGGTCTTCGCTAATCTGCACCTGTTTTGTCCAGTTGGCGATATCCCGGCGGGCGTCTTGATAGCGGGGGTTATCGGGGGTAATTTGTTGGGCCTGGGCGATGGCGGCGTTGAGGTCGCTAATATTACCGGAGGCGGCGGTGTCCCGGGCCTTAGCCAGTTGGCTCAGCGCCGTTTCCTCGGAGCGCCAGCCCTGGAGTAGGGTTTGGGCTAATTCGTAGTGGGGTCGGGTCGGGTCGGTGAAACGCTCCAGAGAGGCGATGGCGGTTTGAATCCCCTCTAAACTTCCCAGTTGGGCTTCGCTCCCCGCGGTGGCCAGCAGTTGCCAATCATTCACGTCTTCGGCGCTGAAGACTCCCTCCGGTAGGCGGGAAACCACTGTGTTTAAGGTCTGCCAATCCCGGTCGTCGATCAGGTCGTTAACGTAGCCCGTTAATTTCTCCTTGGCTTGGCTAATCAGGTTTTGAGCTTCCTCGTAGGCGTAGCTCTGTTTCGGAATTTTCTTGCCCTCTTCAATAGCCTTGAGCCAGTTATCTAACCCGCCCCGACGGAGAATGCGAAAGGCGGTGTTAAGTTTGGCGCTTTCTTCCTGGGCGATTTGAATATTTTTAATGGCTTCATCGTATTTGACAGTTTCCCAATAGCGGTTATCTAAATTCAGCAGGCGCACCGCGTTGCGGAAGGCGTCGTTCCAGCGGGTTTTGCGCAGATCCGCTTCCACTTCAGCGTAAATTTCTTCCCCCTTGGCCCAGGTTTCTTGCCATTGGGCGATGCGCTCTTCCACCACTTTGTAGGCTTCCACGTGGTCGGGAATCCTACGGGCGATGGCGATGGCGTCCTGGAGTTTGCCTTCCTGATAGGTTTCTTCCGCCAGATCTAAAATATCTTCGGCCCAGTCCTCAATTTTGCGATTCGCCTCGGCGTAGAGAGGATGGGAGGGGGAGAAACTATCCACCAGCTTAATGGCTTGCAAGAGACTGTCCACGGTTTTTTCCTCCGCCGCCAACTGAGCGCAGTAAAGCCGCATCGACGCCGAAGCCACGGGCCAAAACATACGGGAGCACTGGGGACTCTTGGGTAGTTTTAACAGTAAAGTTGTCGCCCCAAAGCCGACCCCGGTGGACACCAGAATTAAGACCACCGCCCAAAATTGCAGGGGATAGCGTTCGGCTTGCTCCCGGAGGGAAACCCAGACTCGCTGACCTAGACCCTGGGCCTTGCTTTTCAGGGGTCTGAGCGCTTTGGCGGGCGCCAGTTGGGGGGGCTGGATACTCATGGTTTAGGAAGAAATACTCACACCGAGGATAATTTGTGACCTATCTTAACATTAGTTTTTCCTTCTGCCGGCGCCGTTGGTCGAGCCATTGCTGGAGAATGATCTGGGCGGCCTGTTGGTCGATGAGACCTTTGTTATAGGTGGAGAAGCGTTTTTGGGCTTTGAGTTGGTTTTGCGCCTCCACCGACGTCAGGCGCTCGTCCACGTAGTCCACTGGCAGTTGAAGCGCTTGGCTCAGACGACGGCTAAACTTTTGCACCTGTTGAGCTTGGGATCCAAGGCTTCCGTCTAGGCAGTAGGGCAGACCCACTACTAGGATCTCAATCTCCCGATCTTGAACGAGACGCTGGAAAAAGGCTAAATCTTCCTCAAAGCCGGTTCGGATCAAGGTGGTAATCCCGGCGGCGATCAACCCCGTCTGGTCGCATCCCGCCACGCCAATCCGGCGCCGGCCCACGTCTAAACCTAGAGCTTTGACCGTTTCCATCCCTCGCCTCCCCCGTCTTTGTAAAGATAATATAGCAGTGCTCTTGCGAGTGAGGAACACAGCGTCAGTAGCTTGATTTACGAATCACATGGGACTGCTATAGCTTCGACGACTTGTTGTTAAAACGTCTCCTATTCCCTTGGTTCAGGACTAACGACCGGCGCCGGGGAATCCTCTAAAGTTGGCTCCGGGGAGGGTAACGGCTCTAAACTCGGTTCGGGTTCCGGTGTTGGCGTCGCGGTGGGCGCAACCGGCAAAGGCGTTGGGGTTGGATCAACGGGAGGAGTCGGCTCGGGGCTGGGTTCTGGGGGCGGCGCCGGTCGGAGTCTCGGCGCAGTGGGGACGGGGGACGGCGCTCCGCAGGGGTTTAATCCCAAGCGGCACCGCAGTTCTTCCCGAGTTAAGGACACGAAAATGCCCGTTATCGACAGGGTTAGGGCCAATAAACTGAGAAAATGCTTCATCTCGACTGCGGGGGGTAAAATAACCCGACTGTTTCTGCAACTAGGCGCTTTCCTCTAGCGCCTGTTGTAAACGAGACTGGTCCCATTGAGCTTGATTTAACAACAGCCAGGATTGGATCAAATCCGGCCCCTGAATCGTTCCCATCAGCCCGGCCCGCAGGGATTTCATGACGACGCCTTTTTTCACCCCGAGGGTTTTAGTGAGTTCGTTAATTTTGCCCTTGGCGCTCTCCACTGTCAGGGTTTCTCCGGTTTGAAGCCAGTCCAAAACGGTTTCCAGAACGGCGCCGGCGCCGGGTTGTCGCAGTTGGGCTAGGGCGGATTCGTCCAGCGCGATTTGATCTCCCCAAAGGAGACTACTTTCCCCGACCCCGTCCGTTAAACGAGTCAAGCTCGGGCCGACTAATTCTGCCAGGGCTTCTAGCCAGGGGCGCTCGGCGGAGTCCGCCGGATAACCGGCCTCTTGCCAGTAGGGCAGTAGCAGATCGACTAAGTCCCCCGGCGCTAGACGGTGGAGGTACTGACTGTTAATCCAGTCCAATTTATCCCAGTCAAACTTGGCGCCAGCCTTATTGACCCGCTCTAGACTAAAGTGTGGAGCCGCCTCCCCTAGGGTAAAAATTTCCTCAGTAGAGTCCGGCGGCGTCCAGCCCAGCAGGGTCATGTAATTGGCCAGCGCCTGGGGCAAGAAACCCAGTTGCCGAAACTCGTCGATGGAGGTGACTCCGTCCCGTTTGGAGAGTTTTTTGCCCTCCGGGTTCAAGATCAAGGGGGTGTGGGCAAAGTTGGGAATAACGGAATCTAGGGCTTCGTAGAGGAGGATTTGTTTAGCGGTATTGGCAATGTGGTCTTCCCCGCGGATGACGTCGGTAATGCCCATCTCAATGTCGTCCACCACCACCGCCAGGTTATACAAGGGCTGGCCAAAGGGTTCAGCTGGGGTCTCCGAGCGCCGAGCGATGACCATATCCCCCCCTAGGTCGCTCCCCTGCCATTCCACCAGCCCCCGCACCTGATCCTGCCAAGTAATCCGGCGCTGGTCGTCAATCCGAAAACGAATCACCGGTCGGCGCCCTTCGGCTTGGAAGGCGGCTTCTTGTTCCGGGGTTAAGTCCCGGTGACGGTTATCATAACGCGGCGCTTGTCCCTGGGCTTTCTGGCGCTCCCGCAGAGCCTCCAGTTCCTCGGGGGAGCAGTAACACCGGTAGGCGGAACCCTGGTCTAACAGTTTTTGGATGGCTTGGCGATACTGCGCCAAACGCTGGGTCTGGAAAAAGGGCCCCTCGTCCCAGTTCAGCCCGAGCCAGGCGAGGCCCGTTTGAATATTTTCCGTAAATTCCGGCCGAGACCGCTCCAGATCCGTGTCTTCGATACGAAGGATAAATTTCCCACCGTGACGGCGGGCGTAGAGCCAATTAAAAACCGCCGTGCGGGCGGTGCCAATGTGTAGGTTGCCGGTGGGGCTGGGGGCGATGCGAACGCGGACGCTCACGCGACTTTCTCCTCAACAGAACGGGTTGGATGGGGGTGGAGGGACTTGAACCCTCACGACTTTTAAGGTCAACGGATTTTAAGTCCGCAGCGTCTACCATTCCGCCACACCCCCAACGGGCTTGATGCGCAGTTTTTTATTCTACCACAAGGGGCGTTAGCGCCGACGCCACCAGGCGCTGATGGCTAGGATTAAGCCGCCTAGGGGCACAATCACCCAGGACAGCCAACCCAAGAGACTGGCCTGGAGGGGGGTTAAATTGAGGCGCCGGTTGGCGGGATCTTTGGGGCGAATGGAGAGGGGTTCCCGGTCGTCGCTGGCGAGCCATTGAACGGAGTTGAGGAAGAGGTCGCCGTTGAGTTGTTCGTTAAACCATTCGTTGCTGGCGAAGAGGCTGTTGCCGATGAGGACGAGTTTGGCGGGTTTTGGGGAGGAAAGGGGAGAGGGGGAGGACGTGGGGGAGGGGTTAGCGCGTTCGAGGGCGACGGCGAGGTCGAAGGGGCCCTGTAAATCTTGTTTGGGATCGAGGGCGGCAAGGTCTTCGGTGAGTTCCCGTTTGGCGACCATTTTTTCCGACGCTTCAAGGAGGGTGACCGCTTGGACGTTGGGGACGGGGCTGGTGGCGACGGGTCGAGAGAGGGGCAGGATGGTTAAGCCCTGGGCGAAGTCCCGGGTGATGGGATGCTCGCCGTAACGGTTAATTAACAGCGCCGCGGGGCCAAGACCCACCACAGCGCCGGCGCCGGAGAGATCCACAGCGATACGGGGGTCAAGGCGGGCGCCCCAGGGTTTTAAAAAGGGGTCTAAGCCGGGATCGACTTCTGGGGAAACCATGACTAGAACACTGCCGCCCTGGTTGGAGTAGGTTTGCAAACTCTGGACTTCGGCGGGGAGCAGAGGTCGTTGGGGCCCGGCCACAATGACCACATTGGTCTCCGGGGGAATGGCTCGGGTTTC
>JAYKIZ010000254.1:0-9873 GCA_035285965.1 Cyanobacteriota bacterium
GAGCGCTCGTGGGCTTTATAGTTGCGCACAAAGGCGTGGCAGGCGGGAATCCCTAACTCCATCAGGGTGTTTTGGGCTTCGAGGGTTTCCTTGAGACTGCGGGAATCCACTTTGGTCAACAGAACCCGATGGGCAATCCCCAGGGGCGTCACCGCGGAGCGCACCGTTTCGATCAGCGCCGTCAAATCCATCGGCGCCGGGGGGGTGGGTAAAACCAGATAGTCCGCTAACCGCAACACCGCTTGCAAAGCTTGGGAACGCAAGGCCGGAGGTGTGTCGATGACGATGAGTTCATAATTTTGGGGCAGGTTATTTAACCCCGTCGGCTCCGTGACGGAGCGAACCTCAAAATTTAACTGAGCTTCCCCGCGACTCAGCCACCAGGCGGCGGAACCCTGGGGGTCGGCGTCCACCAATAAAACCGCCCGCTTTTCCGCCAAAATAGCCGCCAAATTAACGGCGGTGGTGGTTTTGCCCACGCCGCCTTTGCCGTTGACCACGGCCAAAATTTTAGGGGGAGCCGTCTGCATGGGTTTAGCTTATCATGACCCTTACCCGAGCGCCGTCTTCGTCCAGACTGAGGGCTAAACCCTTGGCTTGAACCCCATGATCTCGCCAGACGCTTTCTAAAGAGCGAACCACTACCGGCGCTTTTTCCGGGGAAGTTAAGGCCAATAGGGTCGGGCCGGCGCCGCTGATGACTAAGTTATAGGCTCCCGCGGTT
Organism: Cyanobacteriota bacterium; assembly: GCA_035285965.1. Classification (GTDB taxonomy): domain Bacteria; phylum Cyanobacteriota; class Cyanobacteriia; order Cyanobacteriales; family Microcystaceae; genus Synechocystis. The sequence continues at coordinate 725 of JAYKIZ010000254.1, forward strand.
CTGGCCATAGCCTTGAGGTCTGCGTAACCCGGAATTAAGGTCTCTCGGTAGGGCTGGTGAATTTTATCCTCCATGGCCGGCGCTAGCCAATCCCCCCGCCCCTGGGCTAAGGCTTGGGTCAATAACCCCAAACGGGCGGCGTTAAAAATAGCGTCGCTCCGGCTATAACTGGCGGGTAACACGGCCCGGGCCGCGGCGGTGGAGAGTTCAAAATCCGGGATCATGACCACGGGGATTAAATCGGGATGCCACTCTAGGGGAATGGTTAAACCGTCTTCCCCCGAAACCGAGAGTTGGGCGCCGCCCAACAGCGCCGGGGCCACATTGTCCGGGTGTCCTTCCAACTCGATGGCGAGTTTTAAAACTTCTTCTACCGTTAGGGCGTTGCCCGCCAGGGTATTGGCGCCGACTAACCCCCCGACAATGGCCGTGGCGGAACTCCCCAGACCCCGAGCGAGGGGCACCTCCACCTGAGCTTCGACCTCGACCGGCGGCGGCGCTTTTCCCAGAGTTTCGTAAAGCCGGCAAAAGGCTCGATAGAGCAGGTTATCCGGGTCGTTGACCAGCGCCGGCAGATCCCCGTTGAGGAGGGTTAGCGTAAAGGCTGGAGCGCCGTCGGGCTGGGGTAGAAAGTTAAAGACGTTGTAGAGGCTGAGAGCGGCGCCGAGGCAATCAAAGCCGGGGCCGAGATTGGCGGTGGTGGCGGGAACGGTGACGGTGCAGGGAATCATGCCGGGGAAGAAAACAGAAGGCTAAGCGTTATTTCAAAAGAGAGAGGGTTAATCTAGGGAGAAAACCAACTGCTCCGGTTCAATCAAGTTCGGAAATTCTTTAAAAATCAAAGAACAGGATTTAACGTACTTTTTGACCCAATCCTGGGCCAGCTCGATTTGACCCGGCGTCATTCGCTCTTTCACCGAGCCGAGGTAACGGATCTGGGCGTTAGCCCGGTCAATTTCAAACTGGGCGAACCACTCGGCGCCGGGGCGAGTTGTTTGCCAATAGCGGCTGGCCATGGTGTTGCCGAGGTAATGGTTGCCCAACTGTCCTAAATGGGTCAGGGTGATTAGCAAATCTTCCACCGTTAAGGTCAAGGGCAGGGGTTTAGGCACCGCTCTAGGCGAGGGCTGACCCGACGCCGGGGAGGCGGCCACCGGCGCCGCCACTTTTTTGAGTCCCGCTTTTTCCGGGTTAAAGGCGCCGTCGAAGCGGGTGGCGGCGTTGTATTTAGCGCCGGTTAATAGCGCCCCTGTTAGGCTAGCGCCGTTTAAAAAAGTTCCCTTGAGACTCGCTTCCGTTAGGTTAGCTCGGGTCAAAAAAGCGCCGGTGCAGAGGGCGTTATCTAAGTTGGTTTGACTAAGATTGGTTTTAATTAAATAGGTTTTTAAAAAGGAGGCTCCCTGAGCCTTGGCCCCAGTTAAATCGGCGCCGGAGAGATCGGCCCCGTTCAGGAGAGCGCCGGTTAAGTTAGCGCCTTGCAAATCGGCGTCCCGGAGATTCGCCTCCGTCAGATCCGCTCCGCTGAAATCGACGCCCGCTAGGGTCAAACCGTGGAGATCCGCTCTCCGTAAACTTTCGTTCTGAAAATCCCGTCGCCCGGCTTGATACTGGCTAGAGAGATCTGAAGGATCGGCGGGGGAAACCATAGGGGCGGCTTTCTCCTTGAGGGGTTAATAGTAGAGGTCTTTAAGATAGGTTATCCTATCCTCCTCTTATTTTAGAGCCGGACTTGAGACTTTCACTCCACCCGGCGCCGAGTTTTTTTGCGCTACTTTTTGGGCTGTTTTTCTTTTAAAGATAAGGTTACGTTTAGCCTAATCAAGCGCACTATAGCTAACGGGGCTTAACCAAAAATTTGGATTTCATGCGCCTGAATATCCCTATAAATCAGGATTGTAAAAACAAAGATTGTAACGGCGGATGAGTCCTATCATCCAGTTCGATCAGCGCCGTTTTAGTCTTCTTCGTCTCTCGGTTCCGATCCGCCGATACCCAATTCCGTTTTACTATCTCTAAGTTGCTTCCAAAGCGCCTTGATTTGGTCATAGGCGGCCAGAGTGCTAATTTTTCCGGCAGTTTCCAAGTTGCAAATATAACTAACTCGTTGAGCGAACTCCTGAAGATTGGCGTTAAACACCAGATTTTCGGGCTTGAATTCCCCGTAATAGCGACTGCGGGGGTAAAGCAAGTCGTCTTTATCCGGTTTAGGAGGGTTCGGGTTCATAGGTTGTCGCCTTGGGGAAGTAAGAAACGTCAGGAAAGCTTTTTAGAACGCGGGGAAAACAAAGGGGAAACCCGACGCCAGAGCCAGCGTAATCCGTCTTCTAGCGCCAATACTAAACGATCTAAGGCTTCTAGAATCAGTTCCAGAGGATGTTTATGGTAACCAATGGGCTGGGCGGCGATTTCAATCCAATCAAAGGCGGTTTCTAGGTCTTGTGGGTTTGAAGAAGCCAAGGTCGAGGCGGAGGGAAGAGCGCCGGGTTCTAGCCAAAAATCGGGAATGGGGTCCGAGAGCCGGGGATGGACGGCCGGCGCCGGGGAAGCAGAGTCGGGATTAGAAATAACGACGGCGCCGGGGGAAACGGGAGCGCGTTTTCGGCTCCGGGGCACAGCGGGAGCTAACGTCTGGGAGGGCGGAAGAACCGGCGCCGACTCTCCGGGCGTTAAGGGTAAGGAAGACGGGCTGACTAAGTCTTGCCAAGACAGCCAAAGAGAATCAGGTTCCGACTCCGACAGCGCCGGAGAAGACGCGCCCAAGGCAGGGGTTGTCCCCGATCCGAAGAAGTAGGCGATGGCGGCTTGGATTAAGACTTGAATTTGGAAGGGATCAGACCCGTCCAATGGAGGGGACAATTTTTCTGTTAGCGCCGTTTTTACAGGGGCCAGCGCCGAGGTTACCCGCTCTAGAACCAGTCCTTGGGCGCCCATAATTTCCCCTAGAGCGGGAAGGGAGGGCAAAGATTGAGGCAAATGGACTAAGGCGGGCTGGGTTAGATTTGGCAAACGGCGCCGGAGAGTTTGGGCCAGGTCTGTTAGCGGCGCTAAAATCGGCGCTTCGGGTTTAGGGAAAGTCGGGGGTAAAGTCAGAGGGCCCCGTTCCCACCAGTGAAGACCCCGCCAGAGCCAACGCAGGGGCGGAGTTAATTCATCCGTCCCTGGATTGACGAGGGAAATGGCGCCCCAGGTCTGTTGTTGTAACGCCCAGGCAAGACGGCGCTGGTAATAAAAATCCGCTAAACCGAGCCGGATGCTTTGGGCTAGGGCTTGGCTTTGCTCTGAAGAAAGGAGGTCTAGGGTTTGATTATCGTCGGTGGTTAAAATCAACTGGCGGTCTGACAGACGACTGGCGACGCCGCAAATCACTAAATCCGCCGGGAGAGAGCGCCGGCGAAAGGGCCAAAGGCCGGCGGCGGGGGTTAGGGCCGGGGGAAAAAACTGCTGTTCAAGACGGGCTAAAACGGCGCCGGGAATGACCACGGGGCGGGGGGGAGTTAAGGAGGGACGCTTCCTGAGCGGAGTCGAAGGGAGCGTTTTGCCCTGAGTGAAGTCTAGGGGAGTGTTTTCTCTTGAGCGAAGTTCAAGGGCGTCCAAGGGCTTTGAAGGCGGTTGAAAAGGCGCGGGGGATATTCGGGAGCGAGTCTCCAGTTCCGGGGAATTCTCCTCGTTAAACCACGGTCTAATTTGCTCTAAAACCTGTCTCAGGGGTTCGTCGCTCAGGGAGGGGCCGGTCTGAGGGGGGAGTTGCGGTTCGGAGTAGCCCGGCGTTAGCAGAGGCCCCGTCCAGCGGTGAGGATGAAGGAGCCAATAGAGGGGATAAAGGAGCGCCTGGGCGCCCAGTTGAGCGGCGGATTGCAAATGGCGAAACGTCTCCCCCAGACGGTCTCGGAGGCGTAGGGACTGGCGATTGAGGAAATTAAAGAGACGACTTTGGTAGGGGCCGGGGGAGGAGGACATGGACAATCCCGAGGGAAAAGGCGGTTCAAGGGCTATACTATCTTAGACCCAAGGGAGAAGGCGTTAGGAATCAAGCCCTCTCGTCACTCCAACGGCCGACTTCTCCCCCTAAATAGGAGCGATTTGTCCCCTCGATGGACGTTCAATTATTGTTTAACGGTCTCACCGTCGGTAGCGTTATCGCTCTCGGCGCCGTGGGGCTGACCCTAACCTACGGTATTCTCCGGCTTTCTAATTTCGCCCACGGGGATTTTATGACCCTCGGCGCTTATTTAACCTGGTTTGTTAATAGTTTGGGGATTAATCTCTGGCTTTCCATGGGCGCGGGCGCCGTGGGCACTCTAGCGGCGTGTCTCCTCTCGGAGTGGCTCTTGTGGAAGCCCATGCGAGAGCGCCGGACAACCTCCACCACCTTAATTATTATTTCCATCGGTTTGGCGCTGTTTGTGCGCAACGGCATTTTGCTCCTCTGGGGCGGAAGCAATCTTAATTACGATGTTCCTATTCTGCCGGCCCAGGATATCGGCGGTCTGAAGCTGGAATATAACCGTCTCTTAATTTTGGGGTTGGCGCTGGTCGCCATGGCGGCCCTGCACTTTATTCTGCAAAACACGAAGATCGGTAAAGCCATGCGGGCGGTGGCGGACAATATCGATCTGGCTAAAGTTTCCGGTATTAACGTGGAAACGGTGGTTATTTACACCTGGATTTTGACCGCTGTCCTAGCGGCGCTGGGCGGTTCCATGTACGGATTGATTACCACCCTTAAACCCAATATGGGCTGGTTTTTAGTTCTGCCTATGTTTTCCGCCGTAATTTTGGGCGGCATTGGCAATCCCTACGGCGCTATCGCGGGAGGCTTGATTATTGGCGTGGCTCAGGAGTTGAGCGTTCCTTTCGTTGGCCCGAACTATAAAATGGGAGTGGCGCTTTTGTTGATGATCGTTATCTTGCTGATTCGTCCCCAGGGCTTATTTAAAGGAACCGCCTAAGCCAACCCCCGATACCAGCGGGCTAGACGGGCCGGGTCAACGCCGCAATGGTAGCCCAGGACAATGAGTTGATTAATCGCGCCGGTTTTCCAGAAGCCTAATTTCCGCCAGCGCCGCCCGGAGGTGACCAGAGCTAGGGGCGCTAGGACGATACGCCCCCGCTTTTGCAAGCGCCGAACCAGGTCGTAGTCCTCCATGATCGGCAGATCCGCGAATCCCCCCAGCGCCGCAAAGGTTTCCCTGGTCATAAACAATCCCTGATCCCCGTAGGGTAAACGGCAGATCTGACCGCGCAGATTGACTAGATTCTCCAAGAGGCGGTAGCGCCCCCCTGGCAGATCCACCTGAAAACGAAAAGCGCCGGCGCTGATCCCCGGCTGAGCTAGAACCTGTTGAATCGCCTGGGTAAAATGTGGGGGGAGTTGGCTATCCAGATGTAGGAACAAAAAAATATCTCCCTGGGCCTGCTCGGCGCCAAAGTTCATTTGACAAGCTCGGCCGGGCCGGGGCGAGCGATACAGGGGGAAGGAATAGGCTTGACAAATATTCCAGGTTTGATCGGTGCTGCCGCCGTCCACGAGGAGAATTTCTACGGTTTCGGCGGGAAGCGACTGGACTGAGTCGGCTAACCGCTCTAGGTAAAAGTCGGCCTGCGGCGCTTCGTTGTAAACGGGAATAATCACGCTAATTATGGCCATGGACTAACCTCTCAGTGCGGGGCTGTAGCGTACAATAGCCTAGGAATTACGGGGGAGAGCGTTGCTATGACCAAATTTGTCTTCGTCACCGGCGGGGTGGTCTCCAGTGCTGGCTAGCAAGTAGTATAAATAGGTCTAAAGCGACAATTTCAGCGTTATGGAGATTACTCAGCTTAGACGCAACGCAACACAATTACTTCGGCAGTCCCTCAATAACGCTCAAGTAGAGTTTCGGAATGGGCAATGGGAGGCAATCGCCCAACTCCTCATTCCTTCTACTCGTCTTCTGGTAGTACAAAGAACTGGCTGGGGGAAAAGCGTAGTTTATTTCATTGCCACTCGTCTTTTGAGAAATCAAGGGGCTGGGCCAGCTCTAATTATTTCCCCATTATTGGCGCTAATGCGGAACCAAATTGCGGCGGCGGAAAGAATTGGCATTCGGGCCGAAACGATTAATTCAACAAATTCTGGAAATTGGGAAATCGTAGAAGAGAAAATTTTAAGAAATGAGGTTGATGTTTTATTGATTTCCCCCGAGCGGTTAGCAAATGATGACTTTCGGCGCCGTTTACTTCTACCCATGGCCAGCCGGATTGGGTTCCTAGTGGTGGATGAAGCCCACTGCATATCTGATTGGGGTCACGATTTCCGTCCCGATTATCGCCGTATTGTCAGGATTCTTCAGCAACTGCCTCCGACGATTCCAGTTTTGGCAACCACGGCGACAGCGAATAATCGCGTGATTGAAGATATTAAAAATCAACTTGGCTCAACTTTAAAAATTAGTCGCGGCCCTTTAACCCGAGCTAGTTTACACTTACAAAATATTTGCTTACCTAATCAAGCTCATCGATTAGCTTGGCTGGCCCAACATTTACCCCATATTCCGGGCAGTGGCATCATTTACGCATTAACCAAGCGAGATGCGGAACGGGTCGCAAGTTGGCTCCGAACCCAAGGTCTGCAAGCGGAAGCTTACACAAGTCAATCGGAAAATAGGGAAGTTCTTGAGGAGCGACTCTTAACCAATCAAGTTAAAGCGTTAGTGGCGACCTCCGCCCTAGGAATGGGATTTGATAAGCCCGATCTTGGTTTTGTGATTCACTATCAACGACCTGGCTCCGTTGTTCACTATTATCAGCAGGTTGGTCGGGCCGGTCGAGCGGTGACTAAGGCCTATGGGATTCTTCTCAGTGGGGAAGAAGACGAGGAAATTATTGATTTTTTCATCCGTTCCGCTTTTCCCCCCGAAGCCCATATTACAGAAGTCTTGCAAGCTTTAAACGCTTCTAATCATGGACTTTCTGTGTCTGAGTTACAATCTAGTTTAAACTTAAGTAAGGGAAAAATAGAGAAAATTTTAAAAATTTTGTCATTAGAATCTCCCTCCCCTGTTGTCAAACAGGAATCGCGCTGGGTTGCGACTCCCATTAATTATCAAATGGATTGGCAAAAAATTGAGAAGCTAACTCAAATTCGGAGTCAGGAACAAGCCCGAATGACGGAATACGCCAATAGTAATACTTGTCTGATGCTGTTTTTAGCTCAGGAATTAGACGATCCCGAGCTTGCTCCTTGCGGTCGTTGCGCCTCCTGTTTGGGTCAACCACTGATCCCGATAACGGTTTCCTTAAACCTTGTCACTAGGGCCACTCAATTTTTAAAGCGTCAGTATTATCCAATTGAACCTCGGAAGCGGTGGCCCTCAAACGCCATGCTTTCCTACGGTTGGCGAGGTAAAATTCAACCTAAATACCAGGCGGAAGTAGGCTACGCACTCTGTCTATGGGGAGATGACGGTTGGGGAAGCTTGGTTGGGCAGGGAAAATATGGCGATGGACGATTTAGCGATCAATTGGTTGGGGCGACGGTAGAAATGATTCGGCGCTGGCAACCCGACCCGAAGCCAACTTGGATTACCTGTGTTCCTTCTTTGAATCGTCCTCATTTAGTCCCGGACTTTGCCGAGAGAGTCGCTCGCAGTCTGGGATTGCCTTTTATTCCCTGCGTTCGTAAGATTCGGGCGACAGAACCGCAAAAGACCATGAATAACAGTTTTCAACAGGCGCGCAATTTAGATCAAGCTTTTGAGATAGAGCCTTGGAATGGGATGGAAACCCCAGTTTATTTAATTGATGATATGGTGGATTCACGTTGGACGTTCACGATCTTGACCGCTTTATTGCGGAGTGCTGGCAGTGGCCCTGTATTTCCCGTTGCTCTAGCCTTAAACTCTCTCAATACAGGAGAATAGCACAAAATGTCTGATTTCAATTCTCTCTCCGCGGACACTCAAGCCGTATTGTTGTTATGCGCTCAGTTTGGCGTTAAAAATCAAGACAATCTTAAATCTTTAACGCTGAAAGAATACAATCTACTGACCCAACTTCTCCAACAACAGCAACTGCGTCCAGGAGATTTGTTAAATCGAGATCTCATTCATGGGTTAAATTCCCATTTAAATGCCAATCTAGACCCCGAACGGATACAAGCTTTGTTAAATAGAGGCGCTTTACTGGCGCTTAAAGTTGAGGAATGGACAAATCAAGGACTCTGGATTTTAAGCCGCGGGGATGACGATTATCCTCAGCGATTAAAACTGAAATTGAGATACCAAGCGCCGCCCCTACTCTACGGGATTGGTAATTTGGAGTTATTAAAATCAGGCGGTTTGGCAATAGTCGGCTCTAGAAATATTGAGCAAGAGGAGGTTGATTATACCGCCCATGTTGGACAACTTTGTTCTAAGTACGGAATTACGATTGTATCCGGCGGCGCTAAAGGTGTGGATCAAGCGGCAATGTTGTCGGCCATCGAAGCGGAAGGAACCAGTATCGGGGTTGTGGCCAATGATCTGGCCAAATTCGCCACAACCAAACACTATCGGGACGCGATTCGGGAGAATCAACTGGTCTTAATTTCTCCCTACGACCCCCAGGCTCGTTTCCAAGTGGGGAATGCGATGGGGCGCAATAAGTTAATTTACGCCTTGGCTGATCAAGCGTTGGTTGTTTGCGCGGCCTATCAATCCGGCGGCACTTGGGCCGGAGCGGTCGAGGAATTAAAACGGGAGCAGGCTTGTCCTCTTTGGGTTAGGGTATCGGAGGCAACGCCGTTAGGAAATCAAGGATTACTGGATTTGGGGGCAAAACCCTTATTGGCCGAGGATATCAGTCAATGTTTATTTGCCAGCGCTCAGGATTCTCAACCCATCGCACATATCCCCATTGAAAAGGTAGAAACGACATCTTTACCTTCTTTGAGCAATATTAATGATCGAAATTATCCGCTAGAAGACCAAGGTCAAGATCAAGTGGCAGAAAAAGTAACTGTTCAATTATCTTTGAATTTTAGCAACTAATTGAGTCTATTCCCCGCTATGCCCTAGAATAGCCTAGGCATTACGGGGGAGAGCGTTGCTATGACCAAATTTGTCTTCGTCACCGGCGGGGTGGTTTCCAGTATCGGTAAGGGAATTGTTGCCGCCAGCCTGGGGCGCCTG
>JAYKIZ010000255.1:0-4199 GCA_035285965.1 Cyanobacteriota bacterium
GGCGCCGCGGGTTTCTTAATCGCGTTTTTAAGTCCCCTGGGTAAGATGAAGGAGATTTTTCTCCCCAGGAACCGCCATGTCTCAAAACCTACTGGACCAACTGCGCGCCTTCACCGTGGTGGTGGCCGATACCGGCGACATTCAAGCCATTGAAACCTTTACGCCCCGGGACGCCACCACCAACCCCTCCCTGATTACCGCGGCGGCCCAGATGCCCCAATACCAGCCCATCGTCGATCAAACCCTGCTCCAAGCCAAGGCGGAACTCGGCGCCGGCGCCGCCATGGCGGCCATTGTTAGCCTCGCCTTTGACCGGCTGGCGGTGGCCTTCGGCCTGAAGATTTTAGAAATTATCCCCGGTCGGGTTTCCACGGAAGTGGACGCCCGTCTCTCCTACGATACGGAAGCCACCATCGCCAAGGCCCGAGACCTGATCGCCCAGTACGCCAAAGCGGGGATTGGCAAGGAACGGGTGCTGATTAAAATCGCCTCCACCTGGGAAGGCATTAAGGCCGCCGAAGTCCTAGAGCGAGAAGGGATTCACTGTAACCTGACCCTCCTGTTTGGCCTCCACCAAGCCATCGCCTGCGCCGAAGCGAAGGTGACTTTGATTTCCCCCTTTGTGGGCCGCATTCTCGATTGGTACGTTAAAGAGACCGGCAAGGATTACGCGCCCGCGGAAGACCCCGGCGTTCAATCCGTCACCCAAATCTACAACTACTACAAAAAATTCGGCTACGCCACGGAGGTGATGGGCGCCAGTTTCCGCAACATCGGCGAAATCCAAGAGTTGGCCGGATGCGACCTGCTCACCATCTCCCCCAAACTGCTGGATCAACTGCGCTCCACCGAAGGAGTTCTACCCCGCAAGCTCGACCCCGCCAATTTGACCCTAGATCTGGAAAAGATTCCCATGGATCAAGAGACCTTTGCGGCCATGCACCAGAAAGACCCCATGGCTTCGGAAAAACTGGCGGAGGGCATCGCCGGCTTCACCAAGGCGCTGGAGGCGCTGGAACACCTGCTGGAAGAGCGCCTGACTCGTTTGGAAGGTCAAGAACACATCCAACACGGCGCCGAGGAAATTTTCCACGCCTACGATCTAGACGGGGACGGCTTCATTACTCGGGAAGAATGGGCTGGCGCCGACGCCGTCTTTGACGCCCTGGACAACGACCACGACGGCAAAATCACCGCCGCGGAAATGGTGGCGGGCCTCGGCGCCGCTTTCCGACTGACTTCCGCGGCCTAACTCGGCGCTTTCCGGGTTTTTCCTAATCCCCCGTCGCCGGGGGCGCCTGTTGGATCCAGGTCAGGAGGGGGCCGGTTTGTTCCACGCCGCGGATGCTCAGATCGCTATGGCAGAGAATGACTTTGCTGGTGGCCCGACCCAGAAGATCGTTGAGGAGACCCTCAAAGCGCCGTTGGCTTTGGGACTCCTCTTCCGCGGTTGTCCAAGGTTCTAAAGGTCTGAGGCGCCGGCAGAGGGGAGCGCCGAACAACTGGGCCGCGCCGCCTTTTTCCCAGAGGGGGTCTCCCGCGTCCAACCAAAATTGCCAGGGGTGTCGTTGCCGCAGGGAGCGGTATTGGTAAATGGTGGCCAGAACGATGGCCCGGGAGGGCGGCGCTAGGGGGATCAGGGGATAGGCGTTAGCCGTGACGGAGCCAGAATAGAGAATGCGCAAAAACCCCCCCAGGATCAAACTGGCGTCCGTCACTCCGCAGTGGTTTTGGGCCGTTTCATAATGTTCCAGCGCCGCCGCAAGTTCCTGAATGCCGGAACGCTGGGCGGGGGTTAGGGTCGACAAAGGGGGCAAAAATTGACTCAACGCTCGCTCCAGCGCCGTCCAGGGAGAGGGGGGCAAGTTTGCTTTGATTTCCTCCAGCCATTGCCAGAGTTTCTCGTAGGTTTCGCTGGCCCGGCGCCCAAACCGACGCCACTGGTTATAGGTTTGGTAGGGCAGAAGTCGAGGATTCTGGGGATCGGGAATAAAGCAGGCGTCGGCTAAAAGTCCGGCCCGGGCGGGATCGATGGTCGGCGCTAGGCGACCGCCTTCCGGGACTAAGCTTAACAGGGTTAACATTTCCGCCGCGTCGTCCTGACGGGCCCATTCTCCTAAGTTAGGGTAAAGCAAAGCCAACAGAGTCAAAAAGCCCCGCACAAGGGGGGAACTGTTCAGAGGCCGTTGCTCGTTGAGGGGTTCGATGGGGACGCCCGCCGGGGTCAAGATTTCCAAGAGGGTGTAGCGGGCGATCTCGTCTAAACCGGGGGCGATGATGGCGATCTCTTCGGGACGAACGGCGCCGGTCTTGACCTGGGCGATGATGAAGTCCCCCACCTCCCGCAGAAGCGTCGCCCGGGAGAGGGTTTGCAAACTTTGGATGGACGGGGGTAACGACAACTCTGGGTCTTGCAGAATCTCTAGGGTTAAAGGGCGCCAAAATTGCCCGACGCTGGGAGGCGCCGTCAGTTTTTTTTGCTCCGTCGTTAAGGTCTGGGCGATCTGGATTAAATAGTCCGGGTCGGCGCCTTGACCGGAGCGGGTTTCTCCCTCGGGGTTGTAACTGAGCGCCAGAAAGTCTAACTGGGGCGCCAACCGTTTAAACACATCCCCCATCAGCGCCGGATAGTCCTGAAGATCGTCCGCCGCCATTCCCCGATAGCGGCTGAGGAGAGAGTCTTGATAATCCCGGTTCGGTAAGAGACTTTGAGCCAACAGTTCCCAAACCAAACCGTAGCTTAAAAAACCCCGCTCCCCGCACCAGGCCCGCCAGCCCTGGAGAAAGCGTCGACCCGCCGCCCAGGTAAACTCTCCCCAGGGCGATTTCGGCCCGTAACCGAGTTCTAGACGAGAGATCATTTCCTCTAGGGTCAGACCGGCGCCCCCCGCCAGTTGGAGTAAATCCAAGACTTGTCGGAGCAGGCGATATTGTTGGGTTTGAGAAAGAGAGCGGGGCCACTCCTCCAAATCGGTTTGGGCCCAAGCTAGCGCTAGCGCCTGTTCCGTTTCCGGTTTTAAAAGTAGGGGAAAGGGCGCCGACAGCTCCCTGTCCTCCAAAATCAGGGGCCAATGGAGAAAAACCTCGTCCCTCGCCCAACTAGAGGGCGTTTTCACCCGCTCAAAAAAAAGATTGTCCGGCGCCGCCTCCAGGCGCTCCTGCCATTGACGCCCGCTGGTTCGATTAGCCGCTAACACTAAACAGACCGGAAACAGAGTCCCATCCTGGGGGGCCTTTCGGAGCCAGCCTTGCAATTCGGCGCTGAGCGCCGCGGTTTTGCCGCTTTGGGCCGGGCCGATAATGCAGATAGAGCGATGCATGATAGCGTCTAGGAGTAATCTGCTAAGATCCCAATCATTATGCCCTGGACGTTGGCGCCACCGCCAGCCCCAGCCCTCCTTCCCTATGGTCTAGGGGCAGACAGCAAACATGAGCAAGTTAACTTCCCTCTGGCGACAAACGACCCAATGGTTGGGAGGGAACCCGGAGCGTCACCTTGACTACGCCTTCCGCTCAGCGGTCTCCATTAAAGAGATCGAAGACCAGTATTTTAGCGGCAAAAAAATCTCCCCCCAAAGCAGTGATTACAGCGCCAGCGCCTTGGCTTATTTCAGCGCCGAAGTCAACCGTCACCTACAAACTATCGAGCGCCAATTGGCCGTTTACAGTCGGGCCCTAGCTCCGGGGGAACCCCCGCCGTCTTCCTTGGAAAAACTGGATTTTATCGACGCGATTCTCCAGCGCTACGCCTCGCGACGCGAGATCCCTCCGCCCCTCCGCTCTGACAATCCCCCCGCTTCCAAGAACGGCGCGGCCAGCCGTCATCAAGCCTTCCGTCAGATTCGTCAGGAAGACGCTCTGCAAAAAATTGACACCGCCTCTAACAAAACAGGCGTACTACCTCGTTCCTTTCTCCGCACCGTTGACCGGCTCCGGGAAAACATGAATCCCCAGTCCGACGAGGGAGAGCGCAAAGTCCTCAACCAATACCGCAATTCCCGCTACAAAACGGCGCTGTCGGTTAAATTTCTTTTAATGTTAGTCATTATTCCTCTATTGATTCATCAGTTGACCAAGACCTTTTTTTTAACGCCCTTAGTAGAATCTTATTTTGAACAACACGCCGAAATTGTTTTTATCAATCAAAATATGGAGGCGGAAGCCTATGAAGAACTGCAAAAATTTGAATATTCTCTCCA
>JAYKIZ010000256.1:0-7566 GCA_035285965.1 Cyanobacteriota bacterium
ATTTTTCTTTTTGGGGAGAGTTAATCCTCCTGCTGTTAGTCCAGGTGGGCGGCTTGGGCTACATGACCGTTACGACTTTTTTGATGCTCCTCCTTGGCCGCAAGTTTGACCTCCAACAGCGCTTCGCCATTCAGGAATCCTTTGACCGTCCTTTTTTACAGGGAAGTCGCCTGCTGGTGAAATCTATCTTCGCCACAACTCTAATCTTTGAGTTAACCGGCTCTTTTTTACTAACTTATAAATTTGCCCAGAAGTTTGATCTAGACGAAGCGTTATGGTTAGGAATTTTTCATAGTGTTAGCGCCTTTAATAATGCTGGCTTTAGTTTATTTAAAGATAGCTTAATGGGGTATTATGATTCCCTCATTGTTAATCTGACGATCACCGGCTTGGTTATTTTTGGCGGCATTGGTTATCAAGTGATTATTGAGTTTTATTTTTGGCTCTCGGGCAAACTTAGAAATCGTCGTCGTCCGTTTCAATTTTCCCTCAATTTTAAAGTTGTTCTTAAAGTTACCGCCGGTTTGCTGATTTTAGGAACCATCACCTTTCTCTTCATCGAAGTCCAAAATCCCCAAACCATGAGCGGGTTCAGCGCCAAGGATAAGATCCTAGCGGCTTGGTTCCAGTCCGTCACCACCCGCACCGCGGGCTTTAACACCATTGACAACGGTAAATTAGAGATCAATTCTCTCTTGATTACCATGATCCTCATGTTTATCGGCGCTAGTCCCAGCGGCACGGGCGGGGGGATTAAAACCACGACCCTCAGTATTTTAATTAACTCGACTCGGGCGGTGCTTCGAGGAAAAGAAACGGTGATTATCTATAAAAGAACCATTCCTCCGCCCCTGATTTTAAAGGCTATCGCCGTGGTCTTTGGCTCCGCTATCGCTGTGTTGATTGGCGCGAGTTTAATTTCCTTTATCGAGTTTCGCATTCAGTCCCAAATTGGCCCGATTCCGATTTTATTTGAAACGGTTTCCGCCTTTGCGACAGTGGGATTATCCATGGGAATTACCGCCAGTTTAGCGCCGCTGTCTCAAGTGGTGATTATCGCCATGATGTATATCGGACGGGTCGGCGTGATTCTGTTGATGGCGGCCATTGTCGGCGATCCCAAGCCGACTATGATTCAATACCCGGAGGAAAATTTACTGATTGGTTAAGGGAAGATAAGAAACGCCGTTTTTTCAAGCCTTCAACACTAGTTTTTTTTCGCCTCCTCTAGGCGACGACGAATATCCTCCAGTTGGCTCCAAAACGCGCTCAATTCTAGGGTCTCCTGATGTTGGGTCGCTAACCATTTCAAGCGCGCCGTTTCCGCGGCGGCTTCCTCTTCCCCCACAATTAAACAAACCGCGGCGCCGCGGGCGTCCGCGCGTTTCAGTTGCTTGCTAAAGGCGCTGCCGCTCAGATCTAACTCGACCCGAAAATTTTCTCCCCGTAGTTTTTGGGCTAGGCTAAACGCTAATCGTTCCGCCGTAGCTCCTCGAGAAACGAGGTAAAAATCCGGGCCCTGAACCGGCGCCGGCAGAGACTGTTGGAGGAGTAGAATCAGGCGCTCTATTCCCATGGCCCAGCCCACCGCGGGAGTGGCCGGGCCCCCCAAGGCGTTAATTAAACCGTCGTAGCGGCCGCCGCCGCAAACCGTAGCCTGGGCGCCCAGATCCGCGGATTGAATTTCAAAGGCGGTGTAGGTGTAGTAGTCCAAACCCCGCACTAAACTGGGGGTAATTTGGTAATCAATGCCGAGGTCGGTCAACAGCGTTTGCACCTGTTCAAAATGGCGCCGGGACTCAGGGGATAAGTAATCTAAGATACTCGGCGCTTCCCGGACGATTTCTTGGGTCTTGGGGTCTTTGCTGTCTAAAATTCGCAGGGGATTACGGGCTAATCGCGCCTGGGAATCGGGGTCTAGGCCCTCCCGGCGGGGGGTTAAGTAATCCACCAGCGCCTGACGGTAAGCCTGACGGTCTTCGCCGTCGCCCACGGAATTTAAGGCCAAGGTCAAACGGGTTAACCCCAAGGCTTGGAGAATGGCGGTCGCCAGGGCGATGGCCTCCCCGTCGGCCCTCGGATCCGGGGAACCCAGCAGTTCTAAACCGATTTGGTGAAACTGTCGTTGTCGTCCCGCCTGGGGGCGCTCGTAGCGAAACATCGGGCCTTGATACCAAAGCCTCTGCGCGCCGCCCTGGGACTGGAGTCCTCGCTCAATGTAGGCTCGGGCTACCCCCGCCGTGCCCTCTGGTCGTAGGGTCACCGGGCGCTCGCCCCGGTCGGTGAAACTATACATTTCTTTGCCCACCACGTCGGTGCCTTCCCCGATCCCCCGCTCAAACAGCGCCGTTTGCTCAAAAATAGGGGTGCGGATTTCTTGATAACCGGCTTGACTGAGGATAGTCTGGGCGATTTTTTCTAAATATTGCCAATAACCCGACTCCCCGGGCAAAATATCGCGGGTTCCCCGAATGGCTTGGATGGCGCCCATAGAAACGCAAGTCCTACTTCAAAAAGACAAAACAATCACGGGGTCTATTTTAGCCCGGGCGGGGTAAAAGCCTTACTTTACAGCCAGTCAAGGGATAGCGTCCGTTGAAGGAGAACCTAATTAGTGACTTGTCCGCGATAAATTCCCCTCCTGTGGAGGGGTGGCAGGCGTAGCCTGACGGGGTGGTCTAGCCCCTGGGTTCGGGATTATGTCAAAATAAGCGAAGCTTAATATTGACCTGTTATTCCCTTGGTTTAGGAGAAACACTGTGATTGAACCCTTGTTACTGGGCATTGTCCTGGGCCTCATTCCCGTCACCCTTTCCGGTCTCTTTGTGGCGGCTTATTTACAGTACAAGCGAGGCAACCAATTCAACCTCGACTAGGTTAAGCGACCCCATGACGAGCGCCGCTCCCCAGATATTCCGCCTCTCGCCCCTGATTCGCCTTACCTTGTTTAACCTCTACTTGGCGCTTACGGTTCCGCTCCCCTTTTTAGCCTGGAAAACCGGCGCCGCCGTCTCCCCTCTCTGGCTTGGGTTGGGTCTCCTCGGGGGACTATTCCTCCTCGGCGCCGCCCTGGGGGAAAGGGTAGAGGTGGATGAAGAGGGTCTCGGCGTCAGGTATCCCTTCTGGGCGCCGTTTTTTGCGCGTCGGCGCTGGCGGTTAAATTGGGGCCAAATCGCGGCGCTGAAATGTCGGAGCACCGGTCAGGGCGGATTGGTGTATTATCTGCTCACGGCGGAGGCGGATCGGGCCTACCTGCTCCCCATGCGGATCGCCGGTTTTAATCGCCTGACCCAAATTATTCAAGCCAAAACCGCCTTAGATTTAACGGATGTCCGTCCCTTGGCTCAGCCCTGGATGTACGGAGCGCTCTTTGGCTTAACCCTCCTGCTTTGGCTCATTGAAGCGGCTAGCCTCGCGCCCTTGCTTTGACCGAATTCCCTACTCCACGAGGCCGGAGTTATCGTCCCAAACGGGGAGCGTCACGGTAAAGGTCGTTCCTTGATTAACCCGGCTTTGAACTGTCACCCGACCGCCGTGGATTTCGGCGCACCGCTGAGCGATGGCTAAGCCTAAACCTGTGCCGCTGACAGCGCCGACATTACCGGCGCGAAAGAAGGGGTTAAAGAGTTCCGGTAAAGCTTCTGGAGGAATACCCCGGCCCTGATCCCTAATTTGAAAAATCACCTGTTCCGGCTCGCCGATCAGCTGCAACAAGACTGGGCTGGGGGGATCGGAATATTTGAGGGCGTTGCTGAGTAAATTGGCTAAAATATGGCGCAGTAAGTTGGCGTCCCAAAGGCCGACGGCTAGATCGCCTTGGCTCGCTAATTGAATCTGGCGCTGTTGGTTTTGCCCGCTTTGTAAAGAATGAATCAATTCTAGGCAAAATTCGACCAAATTTAAGGGGCCTAAACTGGCCTGAAGTTTACCGCTCTCGGAGCGCCCCAAAACCAACACTTCGCTCAACAGTTGATCCATGTCCTTAATGGCTTTGCGGATCATCTGGAAATAGGTCACCTGCTGTTCCGCTGTTAAACGGTCGCCGCTTTCTTCTAGGAGACCGGCGGAAAGAAGAATCGTATTCAAAGGATTGCGAAAATCGTGGGAAAGCATGGAGACGAATTCCGTCTTCATCTGGTTCAGCGCCTTAACTTTATCCAACTCCTGAGCTTGAGCCTGCATTCCCTCCGTGAGATGCTCCACATTTTCCCGTAAATCCGCGTTGAGGCGGAGTAAATTCAGCGCCGCCTGTTTCCGTTCAATGGCGTAGTTAATGGCCCGCAGTAAAATATCAAGGGTAATATCCCGTTTCACCAAGTAATCCTGAGCACCCTGGCGCACCGCCTCCAACGC
This sequence comes from Cyanobacteriota bacterium, assembly GCA_035285965.1. Classification (GTDB taxonomy): domain Bacteria; phylum Cyanobacteriota; class Cyanobacteriia; order Cyanobacteriales; family Microcystaceae; genus Synechocystis. The sequence goes on from JAYKIZ010000256.1 coordinate 4,354, forward strand.
CAATCGCTCATCATGATGGTGGGTTAAGACCACAATGGGAATTTGGGGAACGGTGCTCAACAGGGGTTCCAAAGAGGCTAAACCGGCGCTGTCCGGCAGGGTCAGGTCGAGTAAAATCAGGTCAAAAAGCTCTTGCTCTAAGGCGCCCAGCGCCGCCGTTAAACGGGTATGGTGGGCGAATTTAAACTGGTAGGATGTCGCCCCCTTCAAAATTTCTTGTAGGAGACGGGCCTCCGCCAGGCTATCTTCAACCAGGAGAATTTTCAGAAAACGGGGGGTAACCATAAATGCGGTCATTAGCTCTCCTTGCTGGGAAGGCAAAAACACCCTGCTCCATTATGCTCATAGACGAGGCAGGGTGACGGTTTCTAGCCAAAAGGATTCTATCCCCTGCACCAGTTTGAATAAATCCTTGAGATTGCGGGACTTAGTGATGTAGCAATTGACGTGGAGTTCGTAACTGGTGGTGATGTCCTCCTCGTGGTGGGAGGTGGTGAGAACCACCACCGGAATCCGCTTCAGGTTGGGGTCGTTTTTAATTTCCGCCAACACCTCTCGCCCGTCCTTTTTCGGCAAGTTCAAATCGAGAACAATCAGATGGGGACGGGGCGCTTCCACATACTCCGCCTGCTGGCGCAGGTAATCCATGGCCGCCAGACCGTCCCGCACCACTTGTAACTCGTGGGGAACAGTACTGGTTTTAAGGACTTCCTGCACTAGCCGGGCGTCGGCTTTGCTGTCTTCGATCAATAAAATGACCTTGGTCAGTTCCGCTTCAGACTCGACGACGCTCACGCTCGGGGCCTCCTACAGGCAGGGTAAAGAAGAAGGTGGAACCTTGGCCGGGTTCGGATTCCAGCCAAATTTGTCCCCGGTGTCCTTCGACGATTTTCTTGCAAATGGCCAGCCCCATGCCCGTCCCGGTGTACTCGTCCCGGGTGTGGAGACGCTGGAAGATGATAAAAATCCGGTCAAAGAATTGGGGATCGATGCCAACGCCGTTGTCCCGCACCGAGAAGAGCCAGGCGTCCTCTAGGCGCTGGGCGCCGATATGAATTTCCGGCGGCGCTTCCCGGCGGAATTTGAGGGCGTTGCCGATCAGGTTTTGGAAGACCTGCATCAGTTGGGTTTCGTCCGCTAGCACTGTGGGTAGGGGATCGACGGTGATTTGGGCTTGGTTGGCCTCGGCTCGGCGCCGGAGGTTGGCCAGGGCCCGGTCGAGGGATTTTTGCGACTCGGTGAGCGCCAACTCGGCGTTTTGGACGTCTACCTTAGAATAGGCCAACACGTCGTCGATCAAGGTTTGCATCAGGGAAACCCCCTCCACGGCGAAATTGATAAACTCGCTGGCGTCTTCGTCGAGGCGGTCGCCGTAGCGCATTTCCAGCAGTTGCACATAGTTGGCCACCTGATTTAACGGCTCCTGAAGATCGTGGGAGGCGACGTAGGCGAATTTTTTCAGATCGGCGTTGGAGCGCTGGAGATCCTCCGCCAGTTGGGCCAGTTCGTCGGCCTGACGCAAAATCAGGTTGACAATCGCCTTTTTCAGTTCCAGCGCCGCCCGGACTTCCACCGGTTGCCAGGGAAGGGAATTGAGGCGCACCGTTTCTTTCCAGAGTTCAAAGGACTTCCGGGGCGAGAGGCGAATTTCAGCGCCGATTTGTTGGGCGGAGTAGGCCTGGGTAGGATCGCCGCCCCAGTTCACCGTTTGCAAAACTTCCGGCCGGAACCAGAGGACGTAATTGCGCTGGGCGATGGCGATGGCCAGGACGCCGCTGGCGACGTCTTTAAAATTAAGGGAGTCGCTGTAGAGTTGGGGCAAAGATTGGCTAAAGAAAACGTCCCGGGGCGGTTGGGTTTTCAGCCACTGCACCAGATATTTAATCTGTTCCTCCTGGGGAGTTTGCCCGCAGAGAATAACCCGTTCCCCCAGCACCACCGCGGCGCCCTTGGAGCCGGTCAACGCTAACAGATCCTCGGGATTGGCGGCCAAACCGCTGGCGAAATCCGGCGCAAGGGTCATGGCGTCCACCAGTCGGAACTGAACCTCATTCAGCGCCATCCGGTAATCGTAGTCCTCGCTGTCCTCCCGCGCCGAAATATCGGCGAAGACCACCCGGCCCAAAAATTCGCAGGCTTTCCGCAGTTCGTAGGGAATGTGTTTCGGCGTCAGGTGGTGACAGGCGATCAACCCCCAAAGCGCGCCGTCTTTGATCAAAGAAATCGTTAAAGACGCGCCCACCCCCATATTGACGAGATACTCCAAATGACAGGGAGAAGGACTACGGAGAATGGAAAGGGTTAAATCCAGGGATTGCTCCGTCAGGGGATTTTGGCTCGGGTACAACTGGGAGGGAACCGCCGTCACGTCGGGGATAATCCGAATTGGGTTTTGAATAAATAAGCGCCGGGCCGGTTGGGGAATATCGGATTCTGGGTAACGGAGACCTAAAAAGGGTTCCAAATCGGGGCGCTTACATTCGGCGATGACGTCGCCGTGGTTATTCTCGTCAAAGCGGTACAACATCACCCGGTCAAACCCGGTCAACTTGTGTACTTCCTCCACAATGGTTTGGCAGAAGTCCACCAAACTGCCCCGGGCCCTGAGTTTATGGATGGAGACCTTCGCTAAGTGGTAGAAGCTCAAGAAGGAAATATTCTCGACGCTATCGGTGGGTTCTAGTTCTAGGATTAACACGCCATCCGCCGTGTAGTGGAAAACCCCGTCAAAGACCCGGTAATCGTCTCCGGCTAACCTGACCCACAACTTAGTGGGGTTAACGTAATCTAAATCTCCCCGGCTGATTTTCTCCCGCAGGGGATCGACTTGAAAACTATCAAAGACCTGTTCTAAGGTCTGTCCCAGAAGTTCCTGGGCCGATTGTCCCAGCAGGTGTAAGCAGTTAGTACTGACCTGAGCGATGGTTAAATTCGGCTCCGTCAAAGCCAAGACCACCCCGTAGGACTGGATGGCGCTGGTGGTATGGATGGGTAGATTGTCTAAAACTTGAGCGTGGAGATCCGTCAATGTGGCGCTGACCATAATTCCCCCCGGGGATATATCGCAGGATAAGCGGCGCTAATCCCCAAAAGAGGCGTCTCCTGAGTGGTCTGGTCTGGGGATTTTCACTTAACCCTATCCTAGCGAACCTCCCTAGGTCGGTTCGTTACTTTTGTTAAATAAACATTAAAATTTAGAGAATAATCTTTACA
>JAYKIZ010000257.1:0-4959 GCA_035285965.1 Cyanobacteriota bacterium
CGGTCGAGGGCGGCCTGCATGGCCGTCGAGGCCAAACGGGACTGGGTGCGGGCTTGCTCCAAGGCCTGTAGCGGCAAGGGTTTCTGAGCGCTTAAACTGGGGGCGAGGAGTTGAAAATAGTCGCGAACCGCCGTCAGCGCCGTTTGGGCCGTCTGGGCGAAGCGTAGATCTTCCGGGTGACGGAGAAAAGCAAAACTGAGGGCCAAGGCCAGCGCGGCGCCGATGAGGGTGCAGAGGATTCTGGCGCCCAGCGCCTGATCCGCCAGAGGATGGGGCGCGATTTGCTGAATAATCAGGGCGAAGGCGGTGATAAAAAAGACCGCTAGGCTGTAGTGAAAACGCAGGAGCGCCAGGGCGACGGAGATGGAGACAATGCCCAGCAAAGTTAAGACTAGCGGATCGGCCACTGTGGCCAACACCCAGGAGACCGCCGCGGCGCCGAGCAGGGTTCCCAACAAACGATTACAGAGGCGCTGGAAGGTGAGGCTAAAGTCGGGCTTGAGGACAAAAAGGAGGGTTAAACCGATCCAGTAACCAAAGGGAATGGCAAAGGCGTGGGCGATCCAGGTTCCCGCCACGCCCCCCAGCCCCAACCGCAGACCGTGGCGGAACAGGGGGGAGGCGAGGCTAAAGTTAGCCGTTAAGGGTTCCCGCCAAGGAGCGGGGGGTTCTAAGGGCGCCGGCGTCGGGGCGGCGCCGGTAAAGTGATGGGGCTTGGCTAATAATCGAGCGGTGGCGAGGGTCTCTTCCAGTTGGCTTTGGAGCGCGGTTAGGGTTCGGGTCAACTGCCCGATGGCGACGCGGCTGTTGTAATCCTCTAAAGTGTCCGTCGAGATTCGGCGCTGGAGGTCTTCCTGTTGCTCTAGGGCTTGGATGAGGCGGAGCGCTTTGGCTAAATCAGGGTTGAGGGTTCTCCCTAAGGTCATCTGGGCTAAATCCGCCGTCAGCGCCGCCAAGGACTCCAGCAGGTCGGCCATTAAAATTTCCGCCGTTTGTAGTTGGGGAAGATCGTGGAAATGGAGAATTTCCTGCAAGAGTAGAAAGGTTTTAATCAGACGCTCGCTATTCTCAATCAAGACAATTAGCAATTCCCGCAACTGGCTCTGGCCCCAACCGCCCCGGCGGGTCAGGGCCACCAAGCGCCGGGCTTCGAGTAAATTCTGCCGCAGTTGAGCCAGAGGCATTTCCATCTGGGGCGGCTCCTGGTTTAAATCGCTCTGGGCTAGGGTTCTCAGATAACGGCTTAAACTCTGAAAGATCTGGGCCACCGCTTGCCGGAGAGGTTGATTGGGCAGAAAGGGCCAGATCAAGAGCGCCAGCAGGAGCGCCCAGGCGCCCCCGGTGGCGACGGCGAAGAGGGTTTGCAGGCCGCCGGTTTCTCCCGCTAGCCCTAACAGGAGCGAAAAGCCCAACACCAGACCCACCATGGCGCCGGGTTCCCCGAAAACCGTTAAATAACCGGCGCCGAAGAGGCCGAGACCGACGCTCCCTAACATCAACTCCCAGTGATCCTGGGCCAAATAAGCGACGCCCAGCGTCAGCGCCGCCGCGCCCCAGGCGCTTAACAGGGTTATTCCCCGAATCCAGTACAAGCCCCCCACATCCGCCAGCAGGATCATTTGGGCGAAAAAACCGGCGCTCAGCCCCCAACTCGGCGATCCCCAGGCTAAACCGGCGCCGTAGGGCAGAGCCATGGCCAGAAAAGTCCGCAACCCCCGACCCAGATCCACGGAGCCGCTGGGACGGGCGAGAAAGGCGAGACGTCGCGGTAGGACAAGTCCCATAATCGGGCGTCGGCAATATAAGGATGGCGTTATTTTAAACGCTTTGGCGGGTCGTTCCCGCGATCTAAGACTTGGTACAAAACTGGAATGGCGATTAAACTCAGCAGAGAAGAGGTGAAGAGGCCGCCGATAATGGCCACCGCCATGGGTTGCCGCAATTCAGCGCCGGCGCCGAGACCCAACGCTAGGGGCAACATGCCTAAAATCGTGGAGCCGGTGGTCATCAAAATGGGCCGCAGACGAACCCGCCCGGTTTCTATCAGCGCCGTTTTCCGGTCGAAACCCCGGCCCCGCAGTTGATTAACGTACTCCAGCAGGAGCACCGCGTTTTTATCCAACAGTCCGAGGAGAAAAATTAAGCCAATTAAGGAAATCATGCCAAAGTCGCTCTGGGTGAGCCACAGCCCTAACAGAGCGCCGACGATGGAGAGGGGCAGGGAGAGCGCGATGACGATGGGTTCGAGGGGACGGCGAAAGACGGCGATAAAAATCAGCAACATCCCCCCCAGGGAAAGCAATAGCGCCGCGGCGAACTCGCCAAAGATTAAGCCGACCCGGGCTGATTCGCCTTGTAATTTGAGTTCCACCCCCGGAGGCAGAAAACCGCTCTCGGCTAAACCCTGCGCCTGGGCTGTAATTTCCCCCAGCGCCGCCTCCGGCAACAGATTAGCGCTCAGGTAAACCGCCCGTTGTCCCTGATACCGCTCGATTTGTTCCCCCTGATGGCCCGAGAGTTGCGCTTGGATTAAACCCGGTAGGGTCTCCACCTGAGCCTTTAATTTCTCGGCGCTGTCCCTGAGTTGCTTTAAATTCTGCCCCACCAGCGCCAATTTCAGGGGGCTATCGTCGCCGGTTTGGACAAAGGGAATATCTTCCACCCGTTGGCTCACCCTGGGCAGAACTGGTAAATTCTCCCGAATTTGCCCCTGAACCTGGGCGGTGGTTTCTTGGCGGTCGCCCTTGAGCTTGAGGTAGATCCGCCCCCGGAGGGGATCGCCCTGGGCGCCGATCAGGGTAAATTGCTCCGCCACCTCGGGATTGGCCGCGATGACCGGCTCTAGTTTTTTCGCCACCCGGCGCCCCCGCCGCAGAAGCGCCGCCTGGGGATTGGCCGCCAGTTCCTCCACCCAGGCGAAGGCTCCGTCGGTCTGGGTTGACGTTTGAGTTGGGGGAGAAACGGCGCCGAGGCTGACTCGGGGAGCGTCGGAACGAAAGACGACGTTAAACTCCCCCCGGTCGAGGCTGGGGACAAAGCCTTGGGGAATGAGGGGAATCAGCGCCAACCCCGCCGCTAGACTTAAAACCGCTAGGGCCAGAACCGTCCGGGGGCGCCGAAGGGATCCGCCTAAAACCTGGACGTAACCCGCCGTTAAGGCCCTGAGCCAGGCGGACTCGGCCACCGGCGCCGGGCGGGGCCGCAACCACCAGACCGCTAACACCGGGGAGAGGGTGCGGGCCACCAGCAGGGAAAAGATTACCGCCGCAGAGACGGTAATGGCGAAGGGGCGAAAAAATTGTCCCAGGGTGCTCCCCAAAAGCGCGATAGGTAAAAAGACCACCACAATCGTTAACGTAGTGGCCGTGACGGCGACGCCAATTTCTTCGGTGGCGTTCAGCGCCGCGGTTCTCGGGTCTTCCCCTGCGTCTAAATGACGGGCAATATTTTCCACGTCCACAATGGCGTCGTCCACCACAATGCCAATGACTAGAGCTAGGGCCAAGAGGGTCAGGGTTTCGAGGTTAAAGCCCAGCAGAGCCATGACGATAAAGGTTCCCAACAGAGAAAGGGGAATGGCTAGGGCGCTGATGAGGGTAGCCCGCCAACTTCTGAGAAAGGGATAAATGACCAGGATGGCTAAAATAACGGCGCCGCCTAGGGCTTCCAATGTTGCCGTCACCGCCTCCCGGATATAGGGCGCTTGACTCTCCGCCAAGGTCAGGGCGATTTGAGAATTTTCCCTTTGCAGGGTTTCTATTCGCTGGGCCGTTAACTTAGCCACTTCTAAGGTATTGGCCGCCGCCGCCTTCACCACTTGAACTGCAAGGACGTCTTGCCCCTGAAAACGAGCCAAGGTAGGAGGGTTGAGAGCCGGCGCCGTTCCTGAATCGGAGGGGCGAAAATTACCGTCTCCCAAAAGATTAACGGTCAAAACGCCGGGGAGGGTTTCCAGGGAGGGGATTAAAGTCTCCCTGGCCCATTGCCCTAAGGCCGCTAGGTCTAAGTCCTGACTGCCCAACGCGTAGGTGGCGGCCACGGATTCGTTTAAATCCAGGGGAATAATCTTGAGGGAATCCGCCGGGACGACCGTTTGATTCGCCAGCGCCGTTTTCACCCGCTCCGTTGCTTCCGTTAACGACCCCCCGGCGCTAAAGGCGGCGCTAATCACCGTCTGGCCGGGATAGCTAGAGGCGTAAAGCGTCGCGTCTTCCAACTTCAATAACGGCGCTTCCAGGGGAATCGTTAATAATCGCTCCGTTTCCTCCGCCGTAGCGGTTTCCCCCTGGGCTTGAACGATGACCACCGGAAAACTCACCTCCGGGAAAAGACCGTATTGCAAGGAACTGAGCGCCAGCAAGCCCGCCAGCGCTACGCCAATCCACAGCCCCACCGTCAGCCGGGGATGGGCGATGGCCCAGCGGGAAAGATTCCAACGAGAACCTAGAGGAAGTGGCATAAAGACCTAAGAGGATGTTTAGAAAATCCTGATAGCGGTTTGCAGACTAGTGAGCACGATGTTTGTTTGCCCTCATCCCCCAGCCCCTTCTCCCTCCTTCGGCTACGCTCAGGGAACGGAAGAAGGGGAGCCAAAACCCTCTTTACATTCAAATATCTAAGTTTGGAGAATCAAATTAACTTGTGGGTTGAGGGGGCAGTTTACGGATTTCTGAGTAAAAGGCGCTGTGGGTGACCCCGGTTCCTTGATGAATCAGACAGGTGCGGAGACGGAGATTGGGACTGGCGAACCAGAGACGCTCTTCAGTTTTAACGCCCCCGCTTTCCAATGTATAAGCCAACCCTTCGTCTTCCCCCAGCTCATAAACGCCGCTCAAACCACTTTCCCGCCCCGGCAACGGCGCTCGCCACAACCGCCCGGCGCTGGGAGAGTCCGGCAGAAAGACCGAGTAAACCGCGCCCGTTTTTTTCGGCTTGCCCCAATCTCCCGTTGTCTCCCAA
>JAYKIZ010000258.1:0-4408 GCA_035285965.1 Cyanobacteriota bacterium
GAGCGATTTTGGGGAGTCACCGCCTTAGCGGCGCCGAAATCCACCAGGACTAACTTCTGATCCGCCTGACGGCGAATGATATTCTCCGGCTTAATGTCCCGGTGAATCACCTGATTGCGGTGGATAAAAGCCAACACCGGCAGAAGATCCGCCAACAGCGCCCGGATTTTCGCCTCGTTAAAGACCCCTTGAGCCGCCAACTCCTGGGCTAAATTCTGCCCCGCTACATACTCCTGCACCAAATATTGACGCTGATCCTCCGCAATAAAGTAAGCCAACAACTCCGGGATCTGGTTATGGCGCCCCAACTCATCCAAGCGCTTAGCCTCTTCCTGAAATAACTCCGCCGCCTTACCTAGAGAGCCGGTTCCCTGTCCTTGGGGGAAAAACTGCTTAATCACACAGTGGGGCCGGGACGGCTTATCCAAATCCACCGCCAAGAACGTTTTACCGAAACCGCCCTGACCAATCAGCTTCAGCGCCTGGTAACGCTCCTTTAACCAGAGCTTTTGACCGCACTTTTGACAAAATCGATGGGTTTCTGGATTGACCGCTAGACAATCGGGGTTAAGACACTGACTCATGGCGCGACTAAGTACAGACCGATAGCTCCATCATGCCCCAAATTCCCCGGCGCGGTCTAGACAGACAAAAGCGGTAAAAGTGTAACGCGTCAAACCCCGGCGCCGGGGGGAAATTGCCCTTTCGGGAAGGGATCTTATAGAATTGTTAAGCACTGACTTGCCGGTAATTCTACGAGCCACGCCATGACTGACCGCCGCCCCGCCGCCCCCTTAACCCCTTTTCTCGGACACCCTTGGCTTGTTGAAGAACGGGATGCCTGCGGGGTGGGGTTCATCGCCCAGACCCAGGGAGAACCCAGTCATCGGTTAGTCCACCAGTCCCTACAAGCCCTCGGTTGCCTGGAGCATCGGGGGGGCTGTAGCGCCGACCGGGATTCCGGGGACGGCGCCGGGGTGATGACGGGGATTCCCCGTAAATTGCTAGCGGGCTGGTTTGCGCAACGGAATTTGCCCATGCCGGCGCCGGAGCGCCTGGGGGTGGGGATGGTCTTTTTGCCTCAGGAACCCGGCGCGAGGGAAGTGGCTCGGGCCCATGTGGAAGAAGTGGTGCGTCTGGAAAAGCTAACCCTCTTGGGGTGGCGGGAAGTGCCCGTTAACCCGGATATTTTAGGCCCCCAAGCCCGGCAGACCCAGCCCCATATCGAACAGATTTTAGTGACTGGCCCCGAGGGTTGCGCCGGGGACGAACTCGACCGGCGCCTGTACATCGCCCGCTCCATTATCGGCAAGCGCCTGGCGGACGATTTTTATGTTTGCTCCTTTTCCTGCCGGACGGTGGTTTACAAAGGCATGGTGCGGAGCGAAGTTCTCGGGGATTTTTACCTAGACTTGGTTAATCCTGATTACGAAAGCCAATTCGCCGTCTATCACCGGCGCTTTAGCACTAACACCATGCCCAAATGGCCCCTAGCCCAGCCCATGCGTTTACTGGGGCATAACGGCGAAATCAATACCCTGCTAGGGAATATCAACTGGATGGCGGCCCGGGAAAAAACCTTCCGGGTGCAGGGCTGGAGCGACGAGGAATTGCAATCCCTGACACCCATTGTCAACCCCGACAATAGCGATTCCTATAATTTAGACAGCACCTTAGAATTACTGGTTCGCACCGGTCGTAGTCCCCTGGAAGCGGCCATGATCCTCGTGCCGGAAGCCTATCAAAATCAACCGGCGCTGAAGGCGCACCCGGAGATTGTCGATTTTTACGAATACTACAACGGCTTTCAGGAAGCCTGGGACGGCCCGGCGCTGTTGGTCTTTAGCGACGGCAAGATTGTCGGCGCCGGTTTAGACCGTAACGGTTTGCGCCCCGCCCGCTACTGCGTGACTCGGGATAACTATATTGTGGTGGCTTCGGAAGCGGGGGTGGTGGATCTGCCGTCAGAGGAGATTGTAGAAAAGGGCCGCCTCGCGCCGGGGCAGATGATCGCGGTGGATCTGGGGGCCGGCCGGATTTTGAAAAACACGGAAATTAAGGAAGCCAGCGCTCGGCGCTTACCCTACGGAGACTGGCTACGGAGCCAGCGCCGGGAAATCCCCCCCCAACCCTTCGCGGAAACGCCCTTATTTGCTAATCCAGAGGCTCTGCTCCAACAACAGGCGGCCTTTGGCTACGGCGCCGAGGATGTGGAAATCGCCCTAGCGCCCATGGCCAGCCAGGGGAAAGAGGCCACCTTTTGCATGGGAGACGACGCGCCCCTAGCGGTTTTGTCCCATAAACCCCACCTGCTCTACGACTACTTCAAACAACGCTTCGCCCAGGTGACCAACCCCGCCATCGATCCCCTGCGGGAAAATCTGGTGATGTCCCTAGGGATGAGCTTGGGAGGCCGGGGCAAGTTGCTGGAGCCGGAAGCGGACGCGGCCCAGATTTTGAAATTAACCAGCCCGGTTTTGAACGAAGGGGAACTGGCCCAAATTAAGGGGGCTGATTTTGAGACGGCAGAACTGGGAACCCTCTACGACCTTGGCGCCGAAACCCTGGAAACGGCGCTGGCGCGTTTATTGACGGAAGCGATTACGGCGGTGGAAAGCGGCGCTCGGATTCTCATCCTCACCGACCGACCCCAAGGACAATTCCTCCAGGAGAGCCAAAGCTATATTCCCCCCCTCCTGGCCATCGGCGCCGTCCATCACGGGCTGATTCGCCGGGGTCTGCGCTTAAAAGCCTCCTTGGTCGCTGATACGGCCCAATGCTGGAGCACCCATCACTTCGCCTGTTTAATCGGCTACGGCGCCTCGGCGGTCTGTCCCTACCTGTCGCTGGAATCGGTGCGGGGCTGGTGGTCTGACTCGAAAACCCAAGCGCTGATGGGGAGCGGCAAACTGCCGGCGCTGACCCTAGCCCAGGCCTTGCAAAATTACCGAACCGCCATTGAAGGGGGATTGTTTAAAATCCTCTCCAAAATGGGTATTTCCCTCCTCTCCTCCTACCACGGCGCTCAAATTTTTGAAGCCATCGGCCTCGGCGCCGAATTGGTGGAATACGCCTTCGCTGGCACCACCAGCCGGGTGGGGGGATTAACCCTAGAGGACGCGGCTCGGGAAACCCTGATGTTCCACCGTCAGGCCTTCCCCCACATGGCCAAAAAACTGGAAAACTACGGTTTTGTCAACTATCGACCGGGGGGAGAGTATCACATGAACTCCCCGGAAATGGCCAAGGCGTTGCATAAGGCCGTCACCCTAGCCCAGGCGCCGGAAGTCTTGGAGAACGAAGAAGCCCAAAGTTTGTACAACCTCTACCGCCAACAGTTAGCCAGCCGCCCCGTCACCGCCCTGCGGGATCTCTTGGATTTCCAGAGCGACCGAGCGCCGATTCCCCTTGATCAGGTGGAGCCGGTGGAAAGTCTGGTCAAACGCTTTTGCACCGGCGGCATGTCCCTCGGCGCTTTATCTCGGGAAGCCCACGAAACCCTGGCCATCGCCATGAATCGCATCGGCGCTAAATCCAATTCCGGGGAAGGGGGAGAGGATACGGTACGGTACTTAACCCTCGACGACGTGGACGAGGGGGGCCATTCCCCCACCCTGCCCCACCTCCAGGGCCTAGCCAACGGCGACACCGCCAATTCCGCCATTAAACAGGTGGCCTCCGGGCGCTTTGGGGTGACGCCGGACTATCTCATGAGCGCCCAACAAATTGAAATTAAGGTGGCCCAGGGCGCCAAGCCGGGGGAAGGGGGTCAGTTGCCGGGGCCCAAGGTCAGCCCCTACATCGCCCAGTTGCGGTTGTCTAAACCGGGGGTGACCTTAATCTCTCCCCCGCCCCACCACGATATTTATTCCATTGAAGACCTAGCTCAGTTGATCTATGACTTGCATCAGATCAATCCCCAGGCCAAGGTCTCGGTCAAACTGGTGGCGGAAATCGGCATCGGCACCATTTCCGCCGGGGTCGCCAAAGCCAACGCCGATATTATCCAAATCTCCGGCCACGACGGCGGCACCGGCGCCTCCCCCTTGAGTTCCATCAAACACGCCGGTTCCCCCTGGGAGTTGGGCTTAACGGAAGTCCATCGGGCGCTGATGGAAAACCGCCTGCGGGAGCGGGTGCTCCTCCGGGCCGACGGCGGGCTGAAAACCGGTTGGGACGTGGTCATGGCGGCGCTGATGGGCGCCGAGGAGTTTGGCTTCGGCTCCGTGGCCATGATTGCGGAAGGTTGCATTATGGCTCGGGTCTGCCATACCAACAATTGCCCCGTGGGGGTCGCCACCCAGCAGGAGCGCCTGCGGCAACGCTTTAAGGGAGCGCCGGGGCAGGTGGTTAATTTCTTCTATTTCATTGCCCAGGAGGCCCGGGCGATCCTGGCCCAGTTGGGTTA
>JAYKIZ010000259.1:0-4584 GCA_035285965.1 Cyanobacteriota bacterium
CTTTCGGTTATCCCTCGTTGTCTAAGAGGAAGAAAATCGGGGAAGATAACCCTAGAGAACCCCGTTTGGGGAGCGCCGTTAGATTTTGTTGACTAGGAGATTTGCCCTATGGCCGCCGCGGACTTTAAGGATTACTACGCCATTTTGGGGATCGGTAAAACCGCTTCGGAAGAGGAGATTAAGAAGACCTTTCGTAAATTGGCGCTGAAATATCACCCCGACCGGAACCCCGGCGATAAAGCCGCCGAGGAAAAATTTAAACAAATTAGCGAAGCCTACGAAGTTCTCTCCGACCCAGAGAAGCGCCAGAAATACGACCGCTTTGGGCAGTATTGGCAACAGGCGGGCCAGGGCAATCCCTACGGCGGTAATGTCAATGTCAATGCGGACGGCGCCGGCTTTGATTTTAGCCAGTACGGTAATTTTGAAGAATTTGTCAACGAACTATTGGGGCGCTTTAACACCTCCGGCGCCGGTCAAGGCTATGCCAGTAGCTACCGCCGGACGACTTCCCCCGCAGGTTTTGGGGATTTCGGCGTCCAGGCGCCCGGCGGCGACCGAGAAGCGGCCTTGAAGTTAACTTTTGCCGAGGCTCTGCGGGGAACCCAAAAGCGCCTGAATTTAGGCAACGAGGTCATCGATGTCCGTATTCCCGCCGGCGCTAAACAGGGCAGTCGGGTCAGGGTCAAAGGCAAGGGTCACGCCAACCCCTACGGACAACGGGGCGATCTATACCTATCCGTCAATCTGGAACCCCATCCCTTTTTCCAGTTTGAGGGAGAGAACCTGGTTTGCGAAGTGCCCATTACTCCCGACGAGGCTGTCCTCGGCGCGACGATTGATTTACCGACTCCCGACGGCGCCGTTTCCCTCAAGGTGCCCCCCGGCGTCCGCTCCGGTCAGTCTCTGCGTTTGCGGGGCAAGGGCTGGCCCCAAGGAAAAGAAAGTAAGGGGGATTTGTTGGCTCGACTGGTAATCGAAGCGCCGAAAAATCCCACAGATTTAGAGCGGGAGTGTTATGAGAAAATCCGGGCCCAGCGCCGGGAGAATCCCCGCCAGTCCCTCAGTCAGTACGCTAATCTTTAGCGAAAGCGAATCGCAAAAGCTTAATTTGCGGATCCTTCAGATTGTCTAGGTTGGAATCGCTTCGCCGGGTCGCAAACGGGCCCACTTGCCCCGCTCTTCCTGGAAACTGAGACATCCCACCACGTCCCATTCCATTTCGATGTAATCCCCCTGGGGGCGAATATTGACGTTAATACTAGGTTCCTGGGGATCGAAATCTGGGGTCTCCGTCAGGTGGGGCTGTTCGTGTTGATGTTCGACGGCATGGTAGGTGAGACAGCGATCCACATAATGGCAGTTGACGCAAATACACATGGCGAGAATATCCTGGGCGCTTTTTGCCACTTTAACCCAGCCCTGGGAAAATAGGGGTTAGATCCGCCGCTTCAGGAGGTTGAAACCCCCCTTGACCGCCCTCGATGCCCTCCTCGCTCCCTACCAACGCTCCGGGATTAATCTTGGTTTAACTCGCATTCAGGCGCTGTTAGCCCGTTTAGGCAACCCCGAGCGCCGGGTTCCCATTGTTCATGTGGCCGGGTCTAACGGCAAAGGCTCCGTTTGCGCCTATTTATCTTCAATCTTGACCGCGGCGGGCTACCGGGTCGGGCGCTATACTTCGCCCCATTTAATCCACTGGACGGAGCGCCTGGTTCTAAATGAAAAGCCGATTCCAGAGCGCCGCTTAATCCAATTACTTGAAGAAATTACCCCCCAAGCGCCGACGGGTCTGTCGGAGAGTCCCACCCTTTTTGAAGTGATGACCGCCGCGGCGTGGCTTTACTTTGCCCAAGAAGAAGTGGACGTCGCCGTGATGGAAGTGGGACTGGGGGGACGCCTAGACGCCACCAATGTGGTGGATGACCCCCTGGTTACGGTTATTACCTCCCTTAGTCTGGAGCATCGCCATATTTTAGGCCCCACCCTGGCGGACATCGCCGGGGAAAAGGCGGGGATCTTGAAACCTCGGCGCCCGGCGATTTTGGGAAACTTTCCCCCGGAGGCCAAAACGGTGGTGGCGGAGCGGATTCAAACCTTAAACTGTCCCGCCGTCTGGGTAGCGCCGGCCCAAGAGTTTAACCAGAACGGTCAGGATTGGGCCGAGTGGGGGGATTTCGTCTATCCCCTACCCCTACCGGGACGGCATCAGTTAATCAATTCCGCCCTAGCGCTGGCCACGGTGGAGAGTTTAAACCAGCAAGGATTTCTGATTACCCCGGACGCCATTCAACGGGGCTTCTCCCAAACCCAGTGGCCCGGGCGCTTGCAGTGGTTGGGAGAGCATTTCCTGATTGACGGCGCCCATAACGGCGCCGGCGCCGAAGTTTTGGCCGAGTATGTCCGGCGCTTAAACCGTCCGGTCTGTTGGGTGATGGGGATGGTGAAAACGAAAGAGCCGGTAGAAATTTTTCAGGCGTTGCTACAACCGGGGGATCGTCTCTTTTTGACCGCTGTGCCGGATCACGCCAGCGCCGATCCGGGGGAACTGGCGGCGCTGGCCGGGGAACTCTGCCCAGGGTTGGCTCAGGTGGAAACTGAGGAAGATCTCTTTACCGCCCTGGATAAAGCCCAAAACTTCTCCCCCCCGGCGCTGGTTGTCCTCTGCGGCTCCCTTTATCTCCTCGGTCATTATCTGCAACGGGCGCAAAACTGCGGCACCGTCTAAAATAGTTCAGAGTCAACCTTTTTACATCGCGCTATGAACCTGATGGGACTGTTCGGACTGGGCAAAAAATTAGAGCTTCCCTCCCCGGCGGAGGCGCTTCCGGGTCGGGCGACCCCCCTCAGCTTGACCAATCAACATTTTGTAAATCGCAACCCCCTCCAGCCGCCGTTTCCCGAGGGTCTAGAGCAGGCGGTCTTTGGCCTTGGCTGTTTCTGGGGCGCCGAGCGGAAATTTTGGCAACTCCCCGGCGTTTACTCCACCGCCGTGGGCTACAGCGCCGGTTTAACCCCCAATCCCACTTACCAGGAAGTTTGCACGGGGTTAACGGGTCATAACGAAGTGGTTTTAGTGGTGTTTGACCCCCAAAAAATCACTTACAGCCAACTGCTCCAGGTCTTTTGGGAAAGCCACAACCCCACCCAGGGGATGCGGCAGGGCAACGATACCGGCACCCAATATCGCTCCGGTATTTATACCTTTTCCGAGGAGCAAGGACGACTGGCGGAGGCGTCCAAAGCGGCCTATCAAGCGGCGCTGACCCAGGCGGGCTACGGCGAAATCACGACGGAAATTCTGCCCGCGGCGCCGTTTTATTACGCCGAAGAGTATCACCAGCAGTATTTGGCCAAAAATCCCAACGGTTACTGCGGTTTGGGCGGCACGTCGGTAACTTGTCCTTTACCGCTTTTGGAAACCGTTTAAGAGGAAAATAGCGTTCTTCAAGTTTGCCTATGGCCCGGTCCCAGCCTTGGGAAGCTTAGGGGCCATGGCGAAGATATGGCATTTCAGGTTGAAATTACTCCTATTGCGGAAAAGCAGATTGAACGCTCTTACAAATATTTGTCAGTAAGATTCTAGAGCAATTTCGGCAAAACAATTAGGCAGAAAACCAGCACAGTTACTCAACCCAATTAGTATGAACTACAAAAATATTATCACAATAGAACCCGGAAAACGTAGCGGTAAGCCGTGTATTCGGGGTATGAGAATCACGGTCTATGATGTCTTAGAATATTTAGCGAGCGGTCAGTTTTCAGGTACTGAATTTGAAAGTCTTCTAATCTTGACAAGATAAAATCTTTCGAGAAATGTTAATTAACGAATGGCTTTAGTTTTTTTGTATTTTCACAAAGACTACTCGACCAGCGCCGGGATTGACGACCCCGTCAGGCGCCGGCAGTTTATGGAGCGTTTGGATACTATTGATCCGCTAATATCAAGCGAGATCGAGGCTTGGGAAGATTGGCTCTAAGGCAAGGGCTATGGCAATCGGCTCCAGCGCCGGCGCCGATGTTTTGGGCCATAGCGCCGCTCTCTGTTTGGCATAACGGCGCTGGTGGGACATAATTGGGGAGTCAGTTAAGAAAACAATAATAAGCAATGCCCGAAATTACTCGATTCTACGGAATTATTATCAAGCTATTCTTTGGCGATCATCCACCGCCACATTTTCACGCTATTTATGGTGAGTATAATGCTTTAGTCAATATAGAGACACTAGAGATAATCGAGGGCGATTTGCCATTGAGGGCCAAAAAGCTTGTTCTTGAATGGGCTTGTCAATATCAGGCAGAACTGCTCAAGATCTGGAAAACTCAAGAATTTAAGAAACTGCCACCTCTTCAATAGCCATGAAAATTCCCAAAATTCAATCGGTTATTCCTACCGAAAAGTATCTGCTTTTAGTAACTTTTTCAGATGGCACGAAAAAGATATATGACGCATCTCGATTACTTCACCTTGAGATGTTTACTTGTCTCAAAAATGAGGCGTTTTTTAGAAATGTGTCTGTGGAACCTGGCGGTTATGCAATCTCTTGGAATTCGGAAATTGATATTAGTGAGTTTGAGCTATGG
>JAYKIZ010000260.1:0-5109 GCA_035285965.1 Cyanobacteriota bacterium
CGCGCCCGAGCCTCCGCCTTCGACTCCGCAAACAAAACCGTCTGATTTTGCAGACTAAAAAGCTCCCCCTCCAACTGCCGCAACTTCGCCTTATTCGGATCAGTCCCAAACAACGTCGTCCGAAAACCCTCCTTAATCCGCGCCATTAAGCCCAACAACTCCCGGCGCTCCACCCGACTCAACGCGTGATGATATTGACGAACGGCGCCGCGAAACCTTGCCACATCCGAACCCGCCTTCCGCAGAGCGCCGGAGAGATCGCTATCCAGAGGAAACCGACTAATCAGCGAATTTCCCCGCTTAATATTAATGTCAATATTCGGCAACGTCTCCAACTGCCCATCGGCGCGGTAATAGGCATTCTTCAACAACTCAATCCAGAGCCGCAACTGACAAATTTTAACCGAATTTTCATTAATATCCACCCCAAACAAACAACCCTCGATAATCGTTTGCTTCTCATGGAAAAGCGCCTCCTGCACCCGTTGAGACTCCCGACCGCCGGGACGATATTCAAAAAAACGCCCCTCCTCGTCCGTAATCGCCAACTCATCATCAACCACCGCAATATGATAATCCCTTAACACCTTCCCAGAGCGATCCCTTAAAATCCCCAACTCGCTCTTAATCGCGATCATCTCATTCAGCGACGACACCAAAAAATGCCCCGAACCCACCGCCGGATCGCAGATTTTCAGAGAATTAACAATCTCGTTCGCTTCCCCTCGATCATCGATGCGATTATACAACTCCGTTAAATCCGCGCAATCCCAACCCTTAACCTCCCGAAACTTCTGCAACACCGCCCGGCGGATCGTCTCCCGACACATATACATCGTGATAAAGGCTGGCGTAAAAAACGACCCGTCCTTATAACCATTAATCCGCTCAAAAATTAGACCCAACACCGAGGAATTAATCAGGCGCTTTTGGTCTTGTTTCAGCAGACCCGTCTCCCCACTGCCAAAATCGTAGGCGTTCAAAAAGGCAAGCAAATAAGCCAGCGCCGACATCGAACCCGTCCGAGCTTTCCCCCCGTCGTCCAACAAAACCGTGCCCTTAAAAACCGGCAACTCCTCATTTTGCAAATTGCTAATCACAATCGTCCGGCGCTCTAAATCCGTTATCTCAAACAGAGAACTATTCAGATAGGGCACCCTCGGAAATTTACCCTGGGCCGCTGGGGAACGCTCCGCCACCGGCGCCGCCAACACCTCAAAAAATAACTGTTGCAAAACGCCGTAATCCTTAATCTGATCCCCGTTCAAAAACCGATAGAGATCCCGCTCCTCCCGGTGATAACTGAGCAACTGCGCTTCCAACAACTTCAGAAATAAAACCCGATTCACCCAGACAATCACCAAGGCCAAAGCGGCGCTGAATAACTGCTCCTCCTCCGTCTCCCCATAACTCAAAGGATCTTCCAAAGACGCCAACTTATCCAAACTCTGAATTTGGGTAATTGCGTTTTCCAACAAAGACCCCGGCAGGCGCTCCTTTTCCCCTAGGCGCTGGATCAACTTCTTGCCCTTGGACTTCACCACCGTCAAACCCATCAGGTGCAACAACTCGTTGTAAAACCCCTCATCCAAACGATTGCTATCATTAGCCGACGGCAACTTTAACCAATACTCCGGCGCGAAGACCTTAAACAAATCCGTGAGCGCCTGCTCGTCCGTCTCCTCTTTTAAAATCGACCCGTAATCCCGCAGATCCAGATAAACAAACTTAAGCTGGCCCTCCACCTCCGCGATAGCCGATTGAGCGATATTCTCGTAAAAATAATCCGTTGTTCTCCCCGTTAACCGCCCCGATTGAAAATCCAGAAACAGTTTCTCCAACCGCTCCACAAACAGGCGCTCGAACTGAGCCGCGTCAAAAATAAACCACTCGTAAAGATTGCTAATCACCAGGCGCTTCAGCTCCAAATTACCGCCCTGTAACCGCTCCTGCAAAAAATAAAAGACCAACTGCTGGAGCGCCTTACTATTCAGCCGATCCGGTTTCGGCATTTCCGTCACCCTATCCCCAGGGCGCTTTAATTCCAGAATCACCGCCACAGGACTCTCCGCCGTCTTGCCCCCGTGGACAACCAGATCCCCGCCGCCCTGAGCGTAGTTTTTGACATTGATAAAGTAAGGACAGGTTTTTTCCCCCTCCCCCCGCAGAGTCGCGGTTAGATAGTCTCGAACAAGCGTTTTATGAAACTCCTCCGTCTCGCTCTCCTTCACCTGGTCTAACAACGCCACCAGCGCCGAGCGCCAGGGACGCCAGCGGTCTAGGGGCGGCCGCCATTTCAGCAACGACTTATTTTCCGCTAGGGCTTGACGGGGCGTTTGTCGGATCATCAGGGTGAAAGCGCGGGACTATTTTCCATTCTGCCCTAAAATTTCGGCGCTGATCCATAGCGGCAGGTTAACCCGCCGAGGACATAAATATCGGGGTTAGGGGTTGAAGGCTCTTTCATGGGTCTAAAAAAGAGCTTTGATAACTGTCAAAGCGCCTGAAGCAAATAGCGGGCCCAAAAATAACTGGTGATGGTCTTGGCGTCCACCAGATCGCCCTCTCGAATAGCCGCTTCCAATTCTTCGCAACTCAGCAAGACAACTTCTAAATCCTCGTCTTCGTCTTGGGCCGGAGGCTGAGTTAACTTTTCCAAATCCTGGGCTAAGTAAGCGTAAATAAACTCATCGGAGTACCCCGGCGCCAAGGGAAATTTCCCCAGAACGCTCCAGCGCCGAGCGGAGTAACCGGTTTCCTCCTCTAGCTCCCGACCAATGGTTTGCGCCGGGTCTTCCCCCGGTTCCACGGTGCCGGCGGGAAACTCCAACAGGCGCCCCTCCAGGGCAAAGCGATATTGCCGCACTAAAACCAGTTTTCCCTCCGGGGTCACGGGCACCGCCAGGGCGCCGCCGGGGTGACGGATCAGTTCCCACTCTCCTTCTATACCGTTGGGCAACCGGCGCCGGCTGACGTCGAAATTAAACTTGCGTCCTTGGTAAAACAGGCGCTGGCGAACAACAGGGGCGGATTCGGGGGTCATCGCTTAAGACTTGGGCGCGGGTTTATCAGCCTTAGGACGGGGAAACTGAGAAGCCGCCGGGAAATGCTCCACCGGCAGATCCTTGACCACCTGGCGCATATAGGCTCCCCAAATCGGCGCCGCGTATTGACCGCCGGTGATGCCCTTGCCTAGGGAACGGTTGGCGTCGTCTCCAATCCAAACTGCGGTGGCCATCTGGGGAATGTAACCCACAAACCAGACATTGCGCTCGTTATCCGTGGTGCCGGTTTTCCCCGCCGTGGGACGTCCTAGGTAGGCCGCTTTGCCGGTTCCCCCCATGACGGCGGAGGAGAGGACGGAGGAGGTGCTGGCCGCGGCCCAAGGGTCTAACACCAGTTGAGGTTTGGGACGGTGATCTAATAAAACTCGTCCCTGGTTGTCCGTCACCCGGAGAATAATGGTCGGCTCGGAGTACCAGCCGTTGCTGGCGAAGGTGGCGTAGGCCGCCGCCATATCTAGGGGCGTCACGTCTACTGATCCCAGGGGTAGGGAAATTACGCCCTGGAGGGGGCTTTTAATGCCCATACGGCGACAGACTTCAATGACTTTATTAATGCCCACCTGGGAGCCGAGCCAGACCGCCGGAATATTCTGGGAAGAGGCCACGGCGCTGCGGATGGACATCGCGCCGGAAAAGCCGCCGCCGTAGTTCTTGGGCGCATAGAAGATGCCGCCGTCCCGGAAACGCATGGGGACGTCCCGCACTGGAGAATCCGGGGTAAAACGCCCGGAGGCAAAGCCGGTATAATAGACAAAGGGCTTAAAGGAAGACCCCGGCTGGCGCCGAGACTGGAAGGCCCGGTTCAGTTGGCTTTTTTTATAATCTACCCCGCCGACGATGGCGGTAATGAAGTGACTATTGGGTTCCACTGAAACTAGGGCGATTTGTAGTTCTTTCGCCCGATACATGGAGTTCCGCAGGCGCTTATAAGCCGAGGAAACCGTGTTTTCCGCTAATTTCTGGGTTTTATAGTCCACCGTGGTTTGCACCCGCAGACCCCCTTTCCGCACCGCTTCGGCGCCGAGTTTTTCCTTCAGTTCCGCCAAAACGGCGTCGGTGACGTAGGGCAATTTACTGCTCTGCCAGGCGGTGGGTTTGCCCAGTTTCAGCTTGGCGTTTTTGGCGCTCTTGGCCTCCTGGGGCGTAATCCAACCCAGGGTCAACATCCGGTCGATGACCACTTCCTGCCGGGCTTTGGCTTGTTTAAAGTTATTAAAAGGGCTGTGGGCCTCCGGCGCTTGGATCATCCCCGCCAGTAGCGCCGCCTCCGCCAGATTAAGTTGGACCGCAGGTTTAGCGAAATAGCTCTGGGCTGCGGTTTCCACGCCGTAGTTATTGTGACCCCAATAGATGTAATTGAGGTACATGTCCAAAATTTGGTCTTTACTGAAAATCTGCTCCACCCGGATGGCGAGAATGGCTTCCGCTAGTTTGCGGGTAAAGGTTCTCTGCTGAGAGAGGTAAACGTTCTTGACCAACTGCATACTCAGAGTTGAAGCCCCTTCCGAGACCCCGCCCTCCTTGACGTTGGCCAACAGCGCCCGCCCGATGCTGTTGGGATTAATGCCGCCGTGGCGATAAAAACTACTGTCCTCGATGGCCAACACCGCCCGCTTCAGGTGGGGAGAGATTTGGCTGAGGGGGACGATTTGACGATTTTCCTCGTCGTGGAGGCTGAGGATTTCCCGCCCCTTGACGTCGTAGATATAGCTGGTTTGGGACGGAACGTAGGATTTAAGCGCCCGCACGTCTGGCAAATTACGGAAACTGATCGCCAAGCCCACCAGCCCCCCCGCCAAGAGGGCGCTACTGACGAGGGCGAAACCCAACACCGTGGCGTTGGCCGATTGGCGGACTCCCTGCAAGAAACCCAGACGTTGACTTGACTGGGGGGGGCGAATAGGGGAACGAACCTGGGTGGATGACGACACGGCGCTTAAATTTCCTCACTCCGAAAAGACAAAATTGGAAAAATGTTAAAAATTTGTAAAAGCTAGGAACAATTTGCAGAGTTTTTAATCTTGGACTCAGCTTACAAGAGTTT
>JAYKIZ010000261.1:0-10077 GCA_035285965.1 Cyanobacteriota bacterium
TTCACTTCTGTCTTGATGCGTTGGATTTAGCGTTAAATCAGGGGACTCCTCAAATCTTTAATACTGACCAAGGAAGTCAGTTTACGAGTCTGAGTTTTACAAATGCCTTACTGAGTCGTAACATCCAAATTAGCTGGGACGGTCGAGGTCGGGCATTAGACAATATTTTTGTGGAACGATTTGGGCGTTCCCTCAAATACGAGGAGGTTTACATCAAATCTTATAGTTCTGTCACTGAAGCTAGTTTGGGTATCGGGAATTACGATGACAAGTTTTCCTTTTTTCTCCATCTCTTTACTCGTCTCAATTTTTGTCTAAAGAATGGGGAGCGCCATATGGTTTAAAGACTCCAACTCCGGGCCAAAACCGCCGGCACCGGCAGGAGAATACAGGCTAAGAGGATCATGGCGCCGACGCCCAATAAGTCCCGGCGGTTGTCCAACTCCGTCACGTCGTTCAGCGCCGGTTGATCTCCCGCGGGCATCAGCAGTAAAAGAATGGCCCAGAGGAAGAAATCCCGGTGGATCAGGGCGAAAATCACCATCATGATCCGAGTCAGTTGCCCCACCATCACCGCGGCCCGTTGCCCCAGCATGGCGTGGATAATATGGCCGCCGTCCAACTGCCCAAAGGGCATCAGGTTCAGCGCCGTCACAATTAGGCCTAAATAACCGGCGATGGCGGCGGGGTGCAGATCGAGGGCTAAACCCGGTTTTAGGGCCTCCCCCAGAGCGAGTTTACTGGTGGCCGCTAGCAGGAGAGAAAAGCGGGGATCGAGGTGGTCGAAGCTCAACAAACTGCTCGTTTCCGCTATCGGCGCAAGTTGGGATTGCGTCAAACCCCACCAGAGCAAGGGCAGAGCGACAACAAAGCCCCCTAGGGGCCCGGCGATGGCCACATCGAAGAGCGCTCGCCGGTGGGGCACAGGGGATTTCATTTGGATAAACGCGCCGAAGGTGCCCAGAAAGAAGGGGACGGGGATGAAGTAGGGCAGGGTGGTTTTAATGCGATAGAACAGCGCCGCTAGGTAGTGGCTCCCTTCGTGGCAGGCCAAAATTAAAACGATTCCCAGACTATAGGGGAGTCCTTTGAGGAGAACCTGGCTGTTCGCTTCTAAATCTTCGGGCCGGACTCCGGCCATTTCCGCTCCCACCACCGTGGTGGTAAAGAGGGTAATTAACAGTAGGGCCAGCGCCAACCAGGGGCGATTGAGGATCTGAACCGGCGCTTCCGCCTTCGGCTCCAAGCTCGGGTTGGGCACCAGGGCGAAAAAGGGCTGTCCCTGAAAGCTTTCCTGAAAAAGCACCAGGAAACGGTCGCCAAAGACCCCTTCCACATTGGTTTTAATCCGCTCGTAGGCCATCTCCGGCGCCGTTTGCAGTTTGCCCCGACAAAGAATGGCCTGGGGGCGGTAGTCCAACTGCTGGAGGTAATAGATCCCCCAGGGGAAACAGTCCCGCAGAGATTTTTCTTCCTGGGCGTTGATGGGACGCAGTTTTGTTTCGCTTTTTTCCGGCTCCGGCGCCTGGGCGCCGTCTTCCGCCGGGGGCGAGGTTATCCGTCCTCTCTGCACCAACCACCAATAGACCCAGGGACAAATAATAAAGGGGCCAAAGAGCAACCAAGGCGGCAAGGGGCGCTCCTCGCCATAGACCAGCGCCCAGAGCATCCAAAGACTCGCCGGGGTCATCAGCACGAGCCACAGCAACCAAACCGGAGTCCGGGTCAGGGGGGCGGTATTACGCTTGATAATGTAGTAAGTGGTGAGGCCAAGGAGCAGAAGAAAAAGCCACATTGTAAATCGGCGCGGGAATGGGGATGATGGGATAAGCGCGGGGGAAACCGCCCTTGAAACTCCCGACAGTAATCCAGTTTAACCAACTGCGTCCCCTTGTTGCCGCCTATGCTCCCCGCCAAGCCGCCCCGTCTGATTTTGCCGGGTCTCTATCGTTTTCCCCCCAACCGGGACACCCTGGGAGGAACCGCCTATTTTTGTCTCCATCCCCAGGGGAATCTTTTAATCGACGCGCCGCCCCAAAGCCCGGAAACGGAGCGCCTACTGCTAGACCAAGGGGGGGTTCGCTATTTAGTCTTAACCCAACGGGACGGCGCCGGCCCCGCCCTCGGAGCTTGGCAGAAGCGTTTTAACTTGGAGATCATTGTGCAAGAACAGGAGGCTTATTTATTGCCCCAGTTACGACGCGTAACTTTTGCAGACCAATTAACCCTAGCGCCGGAGTTGACCCTCCTCTGGACGCCCGGCTATTCCCCCGGCGCTCTCTGTCTATACGACCGCCGTCAGGGGGGGATTTTATTCACCGGCCGCCATCTGGCGCCCGACGCCCAGGGCAACCCCCAACCCTTCCGCGGCGCTAAAACCTTTCACTGGCGGCGCCAACTCAAAAGTGTCGCTCAATTACAGGCTTATTTTGCCAAGGAAAGCCTCGCCTACCTCTGTCCCGGCGCCTATACTGGCTTTTTGCGAGGCCGGGATTATATTAGTCCCGCTCTCCCGGCGCTTCAGGCCATAGCGACGGCGGGTTAACGGGGCGTTTCTTCCGCTTCCCCGTAGGCAACCGTCGGCGCTTCTCGGGGAGGATTTTCCGGCGCTGGGGAACTTTTAACGCTCACTTGCTCTAGCGAGAGCAGAGGAATCGGTTTACTGTGGTCGTCCCAGGCGAGGGCGACTTTCAGATTTTGAATCGCGGTTAGCCAGCGGGGATGTTGAAGATCCTGATTTAAAAAGATCTCGATGGCCTCCAGCAATTGTTGAAGGGTGGCGGAGCTTGATTGGGTCGGCAGTTGGGCTAATCTGATCTGAACCCGGAATAAAACGACGGATTGCCAGCGCCGATGGGCCACTTCCAAGGCGTGCAAAACCTCAAAGCATTGATTCACCTGTAGTTCATCTTTCCCCGGCAAGGTGGAACGGAGCGCTTCGTTAATGGCGTCGGCGAGTTTTTGTTTAATCTGATTCATCACCGTGTAATGAAAGACTTCCTCATCCAGACGCATCCGTAGGTAGTCGAGGTTGAGGTGGCGAGCGCCGAGCAAATCCGGGTCGTTTTCCCTTTGCCGTAGAGTCGGAAGGGCGGTTTGTAATTCTTGCTCTAGGGTTTTTACCCGGCCTTGACTCTCCCGAAGACCTCGCCGAGTTTGCCACAGGCTCCACTGATTCCAGAGGAGAAGGATCAGCAAAAGACCGCTCAGCCCAAAGCTAATCTCTAACCAGGGCGGAGCGGGGGGGTCCTCCCGGAACGGCTCTAAGGCGGACTCAGAGGAAAGACGGGCCAGAACGGGGCTGGAGCGAACGACGCGGAAGAACATGATGGCACTAATCAGCGGACGCTACCTTCGAGCAAAAGATCGAGCTTCAGTCTATCCCGCGCCTGGACGTCTCAACTGACCAGATGGGCGCTCCCCCTAGAGACTAGGCTGACAGGCTGCGGAGAGAAGGATTCGCCTCACATTATACGACCATGCCTACCCTCTCGCTTTCTGTTTTCTCGTCCCGTCGGCGCCGGGGCGAGCGTTCTGGGATAATACTAGACAAACCCCTCCTCTCCCTGCTTGACCGCCATGACTCTCCTTTCCCGCAATCCCTACACCGGCGCCGTTCTGGAAACCTTTGCCCCCCATACCCCGGCGCAGGTGGATGCGAAGCTGGCACAGGCGGAAAGGTGTTTTCAGGACTGGCGACGGCTGAGTTTTCAGGCACGGGGCGACCTTTTTAACCGGGCGGCGGTTATTTTGGAAACCCAGGCGCCCCGTTGGGCTGAATTGATGACCCTAGAGATGGGCAAGCCCTACAGTCAGGCGCTGGCGGAGGTTAAAAAATGCGCCTGGGTTTGTCGTTTTTACGCCGAACAGGCGCCGCTCTTTTTGGCCGATGAACCGGCGGAGACGGACGCCCAAAAAAGCTGGATTTGCTACCAACCCCTGGGCGCCGTTTTAGCGGTGATGCCCTGGAATTTTCCCTTTTGGCAGGTGTTTCGCTTTGCCGCTCCGGCGCTGATGGCGGGGAATGTGGGCCTGCTCAAACACGCGTCCAATGTGCCCCAATGCGCCCTAGCTCTGGAAACGATTTTCCGGGAAGCGGGCTTTCCCCAGGGAGCTTTTCAAACCCTGCTGATTTCCGGCGCCGAGGCCAGCGCCCTAATGACGGATCTCCGCGTTCAGGCCGCGGCGCTGACGGGAAGCGAAGCGGCGGGCGCTAGTTTAGCCCAGGCGGCCGGCGCCGAAATTAAAAAAGTCGTGCTAGAACTGGGCGGTTCGGATCCCTTTATTGTTCTGGAAAGCGCCGATTTGGATCTGGCCCTAGCCTCTGCGGTTCCGGCCCGAATGCAAAACAACGGGCAATCCTGCATCGCCGCCAAGCGGTTTATTGTGGTGGAGAGTCTAGCGGAGGAATTTTTTGGGCGTCTGTCCCGGGCCTTCACCAATCTAAAAATCGGCGATCCCCGCCTAGAGGACACCGAGATTGGCCCCCTGGCGACGGAAGCCATCCGCGAGGAACTCCATCAACAAGTCAAAACCACTCTAGACGCCGGAGCTAAGTTATTAACCGGCGGCGTTCCTCTCCCCGGCGCCGGTTATTTCTATCCCCCCACGTTACTGATCGATATTCCCCCGACGGCGCCGACCTACCGGCAGGAGTTTTTCGGCCCGGTGGCCCTAGGTTTTCGAGTTCCCGATCTAGAGGCGGCCATCGCCTTAGCCAACGACGTGCCCTTTGGCCTCGGAGCTTGCGCCTGGACTCAAGATCCGGAAGAACAAGAAATTTGTATTAACGAACTCCAAGCCGGCGCCGTCTTTATTAACAGCATGGTCAAATCCGACCCCCGCTTACCCTTCGGCGGCATCAAACGCTCCGGTATTGGGCGGGAGTTGGGGCGTCTAGGTATTTTGGAGTTTGTCAATGCTAAAACCGTCTGGTTGGCCTAAAGTCTTGGGGCGCCCGCCCTGCCTACGCCTGTTCAAAACCCGCTCCCAGCAACCTTTCCCCTATGCTGATTACCTAACGCCGACGAGCGCCCCGACTCCGACGACACTCCTGTGGATAACGAAGACCAGAATCTTTTACCGAACCTCCTTTTAGCAAACCTCTACAGAATTTGGGAAGACCGGCAGGATTGGTTTTTCGCAGACTCACATGTAAATGCTATGGTTAAATCCAGTATCAGCTACACCCTCGGCGCTAACCTCGAAAACCTGACCCTCAACGGTAGCGCCAATATGAACGGCACAGGTAACGCCCTCAAAAATAAAATTGGTCTCCTAACTCAAGGCGGGGCGGTAACCGGCGCTCCTGTTGCCTTTACCTGAGCGGCTGATAGCGCCACCACAAACATTAACACCATTGTTAATAACGTCTTCGCCGATGCTGACGGGACGACCGCAGGCAATCAAATCAGGAGCTAGGACTTAACAGCGCCGCTTTAGTCCGAGCTAACATCTCAACTTACCTGATTATCAATGACAGCACGGTGGGTTTCCAAAGCGCCAATGATTTGGTGATTAACCTCACTGGCATTATCGGAACCCTCCCGGCTTTCGGCGCCATCCCAGTCGGTAACTTCTTCGTCTAAGTTGATTTAAACGAAGAGGAGAGAGTCATTACAATGCCTGCGATGAGTTCGGCTTTTTAAATCTGGGAGGTCGCGTAACGACGCTCAAACTCGACGCAGACGGTCGCCGTTTTTGAGAATACTGTGGGGAGCGGGCAAGGGCGCTAGGGTCATAGGACAGCGACTAAAAGGCCTTTCGCCTAATCATCTTAAATCCTTAAAGTCTAGAGCGCCGGTCCAAATCCCCCGTCAACCGCGTCCCCACCGTTGTTATGTTAATTAGGCAAGGCCCACCAATTTGGCGCTGAGTTCCCACATTTTTTGGGCCTTGGCGTCGTCGCTTCCCTCCGCCGAAAGCTCCTGCACAAAGGCTTCCCGCCCCGCTTTTTGGCGGTTGCCCCAACTCCAATGGACGCCGGAGTCCCGATAGTCCGGATCCGCCATTACCTCCGCTAGGCGCTCTCCCGCCAGTTCTTGGGTCACATAACCGCCGGTGATATTTTTTTGAAACCAGGGGAAAATTGTCCGAAACAGGGGGTAATGGTTGCGAAAGAGGGGCGTGTCCGCCACGCAACCCGGGTAAAGGGAGTTAAAGACAATACCGGTGGACTCGTGAAAGCGCCGGTGGAGTTCCCGGGTGGTGAGCATATTACAGAGCTTGCTGTCTTTGTAGGCTTTACCGGACTTGAAGGCCTTGCCGTTGATCATGGCGATGGGCGCCTTAAAACCCGCCTCAAAACCTTCAAAGTTTCCCAAATCCGGCGGCGCCGGGATAGGGATTTTCCCCCCCAATTCCTTACTGTTGGCGGTGACGGTGCCGAGAATGATCAAGCGCTTATCCGGCTCCGGGGATTGCTTTAAGTCTTCTAGGAGTAGATTGCAGAGTAAGAAATGCCCTAAATGGTTCGTGGCCACCGAGACTTCGTAACCGTCGGCGCTGTAGAGAGGGCTTTTCAGCAGAGGAAAATAGACCGCCGCGTTGCAGGCCAAGGCCCGTAGGGGTCTGCCGAGGGCCCGGTAGGCGTCCACAAAGCGCCGCACACTGCCCAGATCCCCTAAATCCAGTTTTAAAATTTGGTAGCTATCGGCGGGAAAATTCAGCTCCTGGGCGACCTTTTGGGCTTTCTCGGGGTTACGGCAGGCCATAATTACGTGCCAGCCCTTAGCGATTAAGGCCTTAACGCCGTAGAGACCAACCCCGGAGGAGGCGCCGGTGATGATAGCGGTGGGTTTTTGAGTGACTTCCATTAGATTGATTTAACTTGAGATTAAATCTTAACCCTAGCGCCGGGGGGCCCTCCTTGCAAAAGTCAAGACTCCGAGGCGCTTTGGAAAAAAGCTTTCGCTTTATCGACTAGGGTTTGTAGATCCCGCCAGGACAGTTTTAGGAGAGTAAAAATACCTACAAAAATGAGGACGGCGCCGATGAGGACATTGCGGTCGTAGAGAAATAAACCCACCAAAACAATAAAATAGGGGGAAAGAATGCCGCTAATTTTTTCCACCACCGCCACGATTTCCGGCGCCGGCTCCTGTTTGGGGCTAAAAGTCAATTCGGTGTCTTCGCTGTTCATCTCTGGATCTGCCTCCATTAAAGCCGATTCTTGTTCTTGAAAAATACGTTCTAAACTGAGGGATTCTTCGGAGGAAGCGGGGCGCTCGGATTTGCCAAACATAGTAGCGTTAGCGGTAGAAAAAAGAGGCGGAAAACTTAGGCGGGGGGCAGGGTGGTTAACTGTTCTTTGAGGATTTCCAGCGCCGACCAGCGCCGATCCATCGGGGCGACTTCTGCTTGGGAAACCGCGGGGGGTTGACAGTCTTTGCCGCAGAGACGCTGGAGGGGAAGCGCTAGGGTAAATTGCTCGTAGAGCCAAGCGTCCACGTCAAAATCGCCGTCTGGGGGCAGTTGCTCCGACAGATCCTCCCAGGCTAATTCCCGCTCCGGGGGCAGGGTTTCCGGCGTCGGCGCTTCGAGCCAGATTAACTCGGACGTTTCTAAGGTTAAACGGTAGTTATAGCTCTGGATACAGCGGTCGCAAGTCAGATTGACAATGGTTTCGGCTCTGACCCCCACCTCCAGAAAAGTGCCGCCGTGGCGGATTTTCACCTGTCCCTTCACGGGCGTTAAGGCGTCTAGGTCGGGAATGGCGCCGTCGAGGTGGATAATTTGGGTCGCCTGGGGTTGGCGGAGCAGGTGGGGAATGTGGATAGGATACATTTTCAGTTATCAATTACTCAGATGACAGATACCAAAATTAGCGTCTAGGGTGTGCTAGGCGGCGTAGCCGTAACCCGCCCCAGAGCCAGACCTCAACGGATTAAGCCGCCGCGTCCGAGGATGAACGCCCTAACCCTGAGGCGTTTGAGCGCTTCGTTCCGCTTCCACCTCCGCCTGAAGGCGCTCCCGCTCCGCCGGGGTCAAACTGTCCCAACGTTTTTGGATCAGGGCTTCTTCGTAGTCTTTGATTTGTTGGTGGTAGGTCATGTCGTGGGTCAGCACCCGGAAAATGTAGGAACAGAGCCAGAGGATCAAACCCCCCACTAGAACCGCCTGGGCCCAAATGCCCGCCTTCTGACTCTCGACGCCGACGCCGAGTAAAACGCCGTAAACTAGACCTCCCGCCAGAAAAAAACCAAGTCCTATTCCTAAAACGTCAACCCGTCGCATCAGCGATCCTCCTTAGTTGCGGCGATTTCGGCGCCGATGACTGGAACTTCAGCTTAATCCGCCTTACACAGCTCGGCGCTGGGGGCGAAAATTGAGAATGGGACTTAATAACAAGAGTCCGGGGAAAAAGAAAAAGACAAGAAAATACATGAACAGGCGCTCCAAAGAACTGACGTTGTACCAACGAATTTTGAGGTAAAAATAAACGCCGAGGGGCAGAACCAGTAGATAAACGCCACTCAACAGCAGGTAGAGCAACGCCACAAGACCGGTGTCAGAAAGCAGAATTTCCATAGGTTACGCCAAATATTCAGAGGGAGCGCCGAGCAAAACTTGCCAGTAAAACTTTAGCGTAGATTATCCCGCCCTGTCGGCCCTTGGGTAACGGGTTTTTCCCCAAGGCGGCGCCGGTTCCCCAATTTGCTAAGGTATTTAGGCGTTAGCCCCTTGCCCCTACCTTGCCCTGATGTCCTCCCTGCCGCCCCGCTCTCGCCTCTTTCCCCTCTGGTGGGAGCGCCTGTTGACCCTGGTGATCTTTCTCAACTGCGTGTTGGTGTTTTTTAACCTGACCTATATTCCTCTGCGGGATTTTTGGCTTCAGGGTCGAGTTCAGGCGACGGTGAAACTGGGGCCCTGGCGGAAGGAATTTCCCGAACCGCCGCTACAGATTCTCCCCTTTTCCGTCGCGCCCTTTTACGACTGGGTTAAGGACATTGAACCCCATCGCTTCACCGTTCAATATTTAGACCTGGTCGATCAGGTAACGGCGCTGGCGGCCGCCGATCCCACCCTTTCGGCGCCGGAATTAGACGATTTATTGGCCCGACTGCGGGAAGAAAGTCGGGAGATGATCGCCACCAACCCCTTCCAAGCCGCCAATAAAACCGGCGCTTTGGAGCGTCTGAAGAATCGAATGCGGCGCCATATTTTCGACTCTGATCAAGCGTCCGCCACTCAAAGCTTTAACCAGTTTTGGAGTCGGGACTATTTACGTCAAAACAATGTCCAAGCCCAATTAGACTTTTTTAACCAACAGATTCGACCCCTAATGGAAACCAATTATTTCCGGGGGTTTGGAGAAAACGGCTTACCGATTGATAATTTTCCTCTGTTAGATTTTCCCTTTTTTCTCATTTTCCTCGGGGATTTTCTCCTCCGCACCCGGCGCCTGAGTCGGCAACACCCCGGCCTCAATTGGTTTGAGGCCATGCTTTGGCGCTGGTACGACGCTTTTTTGATTATTCCCTTCGCTCGTCCCTTGCGGTTAATTTCCCTAACCTTTCACCTCGGGGAATCGGGTTTAGTTAACCTCGCACCGGTTCGGAACGCCATTGTTCAGGGATTAGTGGGGATTATTGCCGGGGAAATGACCGAGGTTATTGTTCTGCGGATTTTGAGCCAAGGACAGGAGGTGATTCGAGAAGGTCAACTTCGTCAACTCTTAGCCCAGAGGGGGCGCCAATCCTATATTGACCTCAACGACCGCAACGAGGCGGTGGAGATTGTCAAAATTGTCAGTCAGGTGTTAGTAGAGCGAGTCCTCCCCCAGGTCGAGCCGGAAGTCCAAGCGTTTTTAGGGTACACCTTCAATCAATCTTTCCAACAACTTCCCCTCTATCAAACTCTCGCAAAACTGCCGGGCTTCGAGGCGTTAAACGCGCGATTACAGGCCGAGCTATTGGGGAAAAGCTATGAGCAACTGTTACAAATTTTGCAAGTTATCATCCGTTCGGATCCCCAATTCGACGCTCTTTTAGAGGCGCTGGTCTCCCGGTTTTTACAACAACTCAATCAAGAATTACAAGTTCAAGACGACCTCCAAGAAATTGAGACCCTTTTGGT
>JAYKIZ010000262.1:0-4117 GCA_035285965.1 Cyanobacteriota bacterium
AATCCAGATAGGAGTCAATCTCGGCGTCAAAGCCCTGGGTTTCGTAGAGGTCGAGGTGGAACACCACTTCGTCCTCGCTATAGGGCGCCCGACCCAACAGGTGTTTGTAGTTGAGTTCGATGACGCGAGTTTGGAAACTACCGTAGAAAAACTTCTTCTTGTAGAGTTCCGACTTGGCCAGAGTGCGAATAAATTCCCGCACGCTGATGGAGCCGTTGCGCAGAAGGGATTCGGCCCCCTTGAGACGCTCGGAATCCATAATATAGTCGTTGCCGAGCACCTGACGATAGGCGGCCCGAATCACCAAATTGACGTCTTCGGTCGTCCAATCAGGACGCAGTTCCACAGGTTGAGTCTCGTTGTAGGGTGCGATGCCTAAACGAGAGGCGGCGACGGTAATGGGCACAGGAAAATAACTCCTTTTGGGTAAGGGTGAACGAGGGCAAACCGGCGCTAGGCGGCGGTAATGCGGGTAATCATTCCGCCTTGGCGGTTGATTTGCTGGAGTTTATCGGAGAGTTGCTCGTAGGAGACGAGGTACTCCTGATTACTGCGGCGAATACGGGTGCCAGCGCCGGGCTTGGCGCCCATAACGACCCGAACGCGGTAGAGTTGGCCCCGCTCCCCGGCGGAGGTTCCCCGGAGACTTTCGGTGGTGGAGCCGCTCTCCACGGGGGAGGCGCTGTTCAGAGCCAATTCCCGAGTTAATTTAGCCCGACCGCCGCCGCTTTGGGTGCGGTCGCTGGTGGCGTAGCCCCGGTAGAGTTGGAACAAACGGCTAAAGCCCACGGTTTTTTGCCCCCGTTGGGTGCTAAAGCCGCGGTAGTAAGGCACAATGGAATCCCCGAAGCTTTCGGTGTATTCGGGAGAGTCGATGTAGGAATTGATCTCCGCTTCATAACCGCCCTGGCTGTAGAGGTCGGTGTGGAAGGCGATTTCTTCCTGCCCGTAGGGCGCCCGTCCGAGGAGATGTTTGTAGTTCAACTCGATGAAACGGGTTTGGGGATTGGCTTGGAAAAACTTGCGGCGATAGAGATCCGACAGCGCCACCGCCCGGACAAAGTCCCGGATGGAAATTTCCCCGCCTCGCAGAAGGGACTCGGCGCTGGTCAGGCGCTCCGAAGCCATCAGGTGCTCGTTGCCGAGAACTTGACGGTAAACCGCGCGAATCGCGGCTTCCACTTCCCCTTCCGTCCGGTTGGGACGCATTTCTAACGGCGCCGCTTGATCTAAAGCCAGAATGCCGAGGCGCTGGGCTGATACTAAACTAGTCATCCTAAAATTCTCCTTTGAGTCTTGTTTTTTTAGACGGATATAGCAAGACCTGGACAAGAAGGAAGATTGTTAACCCACTGTCAACAGCCCCCCGCCTTATCCAGGTCAAGTGTAGAATCTAGGTTCTGACTAGCTCAGGGCATTGATGGCGTAGTCGAGGTAGGAGTTGGCTTCCACAGCGGGGTCGCCAGAGAGGCCGTGGTTGGCTTTGATGTATTTCAGAGCTTCCACGTACCAGCTGGGGGAGAGATCGAAGGTGCGGTTGATTTCGTCAATCCCAGCGATCAGGTACTCGTCAAGGGGACCGGTACCGCCCGCCACTAAGCAGTAGGTGACGATGCGGAGGTAGTAACCGATGTCGCGAGCGCATTTGTCTTTACCCCGTTGGTCGGCGGCAAAGTTGGCGCCTTGCATTTGGGTGGTGTAGGGGAATTTGTTGTAAACCGCTTGGGCGGCGCCGTTGACCAGGTTTTGGGCGTTGGCGGTGAGGGCTTTGGCGGCTTGCAGACCGGCGTTGGCTTGACGCAGACGACCGAAGGCGATTTGCAGTTCGGTGCTGCTCAGGAAACGGCCTTGGGAATCAGCGGTAGCGACGGCTTCGGTTAAAGGGGTTTTCATGGTTTTAGTATCTCCCGTGATGAATGGTGAAAAAGTTTCCTAGATAGGGCGGTTGCGGTTGACCTAACAAACTAGGCAACAGCGGCGGCGGCGCGGTCGAAGTAGCCGGCAATTTCAGCAACGAGGGCGCTGCAATCGCCACGGGTGATACCGTTGGTATCGTTGACGATTTCGAGAGCGGCTTCTTTCATTTTTTGCACGCCAGCGGCGACAGAAGCGCCGGGAACCCCTAGGGCGACATAGGTTTCACGCAGACCGTTTAAGCAACGATCTTCAAGGACGGAAGCGTCGCCGGTGAAGGTCGCGTAGGTGACATAGCGGAGGATGATTTCCATGTCCCGCAGACAAGCGGCCATCCGACGGCTGGTGTAGGCGTTCCCACCGGGTTGGATGAGTTGGGGCTGCTCGGCGAAGAGGGCGCGAGCGGCGTTGGAAACGATAGCGGACGCGTTGCCGGTGATCCGGTTAACGGAATCGAGGCGTTTGTTGCCTTCGGCGACGGTGGAGGTCAGAGCGTCCAGTTGGGAAGCAGAGAGGTACTCGCCACGAGCGTCAGCTTGGGATACAACCCGAGTGAAGAGGTCTAACATTGAATGAATCTCCTACTTGACAGAGTTTGAGTTGGGATTATATAAAAATTGGTTTTCCCCAGAGGAGAATTTAACCGTGAGGTCGTCAAGGGACTTCCTCGATAGATTCAGAGACAGAAATGTAACAGTTCTGCAATCTTCCTCGGAAATAGCTGGGAAAACCTGAGAAAAGTTAAGGATCGTCTCATAAATCAGAGAAACTCTCAAAGGCTTACGGCGCTTGACCTCTGCCCTGTTTGAATCTCTCCGTAATCTTTTATACACTGCCGGGGCCCCTTCTGTGTGTTACGTTATGTAAATTTTTTTACCGCTTTTTTGTAACGGAATGTAAAGGGTTTAAAACCGACTAACGGGCCGTCACGGTGCGCCAGAGAAAGCGGGGCAGAGCCAACATTCGGCGCCAGCGCCAGGGTTCCTGATAGAGGCGATAGAGCCATTCCAGATTATTTTCGCAAAACCATTCAGGCGCCCTCTGCTTTGTCCCAGACCAAATATCAAAACTGCCCCCCACCCCGATCCACCAGGACTGGGGACACAGATGACGATTTTCGGCGATCCAATACTCCTGCCGGGGAACCCCTAGACCGACAAAGATTAACTGGGGTTGTTTTTCCCGCAGGGTTTGGAGCCAGAGAGCCTGCTCCTCCGGGGAGAGAAAACCGTGATTCACCAAAATATTTAAATAAGGGTATTCCCCCCGCCAGCGTTGGGCCGCCTGTTCCGCCACCCCCGGAGCGCCGCCGTAGAAGGCGATTAATCTGGGGTTTTCCGCCTGGGCATTGTCTCGGATTAACTGTTCCGCCAACTCGATCCCCGGACAGCGCCGCTGGTCGATTCCTTCCAGTTTTAGATACAGGGTCACCCCGGCGCCGTCGGGCACCACCAATTCTGCCTGACTAATGATTTGGTGAACCTTTGGCTCTTTTTCCGCCAGCATCACCATCTCTGAATTAAGGGTGACCACGTGGCCGCCCTGGTTCTGGTCTAAACACTGCGCTAACCACTGACCGTAATCCTCCAGCAGGTGAACCGGCACGGTAAAAACGCGACTCTGGCGGGGCGGGGCGAGAACCATAGGAGGTTGGAGGAGAAGGGATAATAAACACACCCATTGATCCTGGGGAGTGAAGGGCAATCGGGTCAATACTCTGACCGTCATCAAGGCGCCGCTGGCTCCAGACGAACAAAGCCTGCAATTTGGATCGCCTCGGGGTTAATTTGCCAGCGGAGCAAGCGAGCGATAACTCCTTGGCTTTGGGCCCGCCCTAGGTCGAGGCGCTCGTTGACAATTCCGGCCACGGTTTGGAGGATACGACTGGAAATGCGGCGCTCCCCGAGGGTCGCGGTCGGCTCCACCAATTCTAACCGGCGCCCCTGGATTAGCCGCAGACCGGTGTTGACTCGAATCGGTAATGTTTCCGGCGCCGCGGCGCCGGGGGGAGTTTGTTCTAAAGTTAGGGCCAGTTCCAAGCGGTTCTCCGGCAGAAGCGTTAACTGTAACGCCTTCAGGGTTAAGGGCGGCGCCTCCGGGGGCACAATTCGATTTAAGAGGGATTGCAGTCGAGCCAAAACCTCGGCGCTGGCCAAGGCTCGATTCAGATCCGCCTGGGTCAGGGTTAAGCGAAAAGCGCCGT
>JAYKIZ010000263.1:0-9294 GCA_035285965.1 Cyanobacteriota bacterium
GGTCGACGCCAAATTTAGTCAGCAGGGGTTCCCCTAGCAGAGCGTCCAGTTTTTCATCCGGGACATTGATCAAAATGACGTTTTGCTCCACCGTTAAGCGGACTTCCCCGCTTCCATAGGTTTCCGCCAAGCGGGCTAGTTCCAAAAAGTCGGCGGCGTAGAGGCGTCCCACGGAAATATGGAGGCCGACGTAATTTAACCCCGCTTGTTTCTGGGGAAAGACGCCCAGATGATCCCGCTTCTCCCAATCCAGTTCATCCTTCGGCGCGGCGCTGAGGAGGAGGAAGGGTAGTTTGGCCGCCACTTCGGCCCGGAATTTATCGACCCCCCACTCGTCAATCAGCCACATCAGGCGGGACTTTTGCCGATTCGCTCTGAGGCCGTTATCCCGATAGACCTCCAAAATGGCCCGACAGAGCGCCACCACGGCGCTTTCCTCTGGGGGAACCCAAGCGTCGAGGGGAATGGCCGCCTCACAGCGCCGGGAGGAGAAGAAACCGCCAACGACGACGTTAAACCCTAAAACCCCTTCCCGGTAAGCGGGAACCAAGGCGACGTCGTTAATTTCGGCGTGGACGGAATTATCCCGACTCCCTTCGATGGCGATGTTAAATTTGCGGGGCAGGTTGCTAAATTCCGAGTTGCCCTTGCCGCGGTTAGTGATCATATCCTGCACGGCTTGGACAAGATGACGGGTGTCAATTAATTCATCCCGGTCTAGACCCGCCACCGGCGAGCCGGTAATATTGCGCACATTGTCCATGCCCGACTGCACCGAGGTTAGGCCGCAGGCTTCTAGGCGCTGGAAAATCAGGGGAATATCCTCGATTTTAATGCCCCGAATTTGCAGATTCTGCCGGGTGGTAATATCGCCATTGCCCCGGTCGCCGTAACGAGCCACGATCTCGCCGATAGTTCGCAACTGCTCGCTGGTGGCGACGCCGTGGGGCAGACGCAGACGCAACATAAATTCCCCCGGCGTCACCGGACGGAAAAATATTCCCAACCACTTGAGGCGCAGATCCCGGTCTTCTTCGGGAATATTTTCCCAACCGATTTGGGCAAAATGGTCAAGTTCGGCCCGCACCGCTAAGCCGTCTTTGGTTGCTTTGACCGTCTCAAATTTATTAGCCACAATCTATGCCGCAGGAAAGAAGAATACTCGCTCAGCATAAAAAAGCGGATCTGGAGGTTTTGTGATTAAAGTGACATTTACCTTTAATTTATGCGCCTAAGACATGATGGTTATGCAATTTCCGCAATCATTGTCTGCTATTGAGACGATGGGTCGCGTCTTTTTCTTTTGATCAATACAAAAACGCTATATAAGTGACGGAGGCAATCAAGGGTGAGGGTCAGACTGACCGAGAATGTCCCTCAGTCGCAAGAATACCGCTACAACAAAACCAAAGACTTGTGTGTACACCGTAGCTTGGAAAGGGGGGACGCTAATCGGAGTCTATTGGTAATTCATGTGAATTGGCTAGCAGATCGTCAAAAAACGGGGGCGATAATGAATGCCATACAATTTAGGATAATTGCTTTTACTATCTGACCAGCGCTAATTTTTTTCCAGTTCATGGCTCGGAATTAGTTCGTCTATTAGTTCTATTATCCCGATTTCATCAACGATGCCTGCCACGATACCCAGATGATCGATATCTTGAACCTCTATTTCTGGGCACTCTGAAAGGGTCTTGCTCATTTCCTTCGTCCTTTTTGCAAGCCGATCCCCGCTCCCGCCAGCTTACCAGTAATCGCGGCGAGGAAACCCACGGCGGAGAGCGATGAATGTACTGAAAGGGTTATGCAGGCCCAAGTTGTCTCAAACGATAATTGGGCCTGACTGGCTTGGTTCTGGGTCGCGATAATCGTGATTCCTTCCGCTTCGCGATAGACGCCCAAAGGGGTAAACGACAACCGCTGGTAAACGGCCGGGGTCACTGAGCAGAAAACGTAGGGCGACTCTTGAAGCGCCGGCTCCATAGTGGCCAGCAAGGTTTTGAGATCCGTCTCGGCGGTCATAAAATTAGGGTTTCTTCAGGGGGACAGCTCGGCGGACTGTAACACTATCGCGGTTCTCTGGGCGATGGGGACAGCAAAAATAGGGGTCTCGGGGACGCTCCACCTTCTCATTGTGGGATTTTACAGACCTTGGCTCGGCGCCGTCCCTTGTCATTATCTCAAAAATCCTTTAAGATAGGGAAATATCATCGAGGGGCCGCAACGGTTTCGACAGGTTGGCGAAAGCTTTTCTGTGATGCAGGTCGAGAGTGAGTCTCCTCTCGTAAATCCAAGGCTCAAACAAACTGTAACTGCGAACAACATCGTCAGCTTCAAGCGCGTGGCCGTTGCGGCCTAACTCTCGCAAGAGAGATTCTCGTCAGAGACCGCTTACTTCTCGTTCGACTCCGTTAAGAGCGTAGAGGTTAACCCCAACGGACGCCCCGACGAGCGTTTCTTTAGTTAACTCTTCGGGAAAGCCTCAACTAAAGCATCCCGCCATCTGGGATAAGAGATGGTTCCTGCCCCAAGGGTTAGCGGGGATAAACCTGTGAATGAGCGGAAGGTGAATACCCAGTTTGGACAGCAGTTCGACTCTGCTCGGCTCCATCAAGTCGCCTTAAACGCGATCTAAACCCTAGACTAAATCTCAGTCCACCCCAACTTTGGCGGTGGATTTTTTATTGTCCGGTTTGTCCAACCGTCAGGATTTACTGAGATTCAGCGAGACGCTAAGTTGCCCTCATCGGAGCTTACTGTTACAGTCTAGGCAATTCTGCCGGTTGTCAAGATAGTTTCTTTGCTCTAAATCCATGACCCATCCCTTTAACTCCTCCTTCCGCTGGCGCCGAACCTGGCCCCTGGTCATTGTGGGTCTAGTTCTGGGGCTGGCGCTTGATTTAGCGGTCTTTAAACTACTCCCCATTCCCCGCGCCTCCCAAGAACAGGCCGCCCCAACGGTTCAAGTGACTCCGGCGCCCCCGGCGGAAGTGGAAGTGGACGAAAATTTGCCTCCCCTAGAGCGCCGCCTCAGCGAGAGAGAACGTTATCTCATCGCCGCTACCTTAGGATTAACCGCGCCCCCGGCGCCCCAGGGGCTTCCCGGTTCAACCGCGCCCCTGATGATTCTCCACGACACCGCCGGGGAACTCTCCCGGGAAGAACTGAGCGCCCGCCCCCGCTATACCCACAGTCCTTTGGGGGACGGCATCGCCGTCTATCTGCCTCGGGAAGGGGAACCAATTTTCACCCGACCGGCGCTCTTCACCCCCTATCGCCCCACCGCCACGGCCTACGAGCGGGGCTTTGATCTTTTGACCGAACCCCAACGGAATCCTCTGCTCCGGCAAGCTTGGCGCCTAGCGAGCGACCGGACCCGCCAAGCCGTTAGCCGTCAACTCCTCGGATCCTTGCAGGAAAAACCTCAGGATTTAGCGAACCGGATGGCGCTCTGGTTTAACGCCAAATCCGACAGCGCCTTTAATCGTTATTTGGCTAGTCACCCCGGCGAAATCGACGGCGGCAAAACCGCGGCGATCTGGGCCAGCGCCGATCTCTGCCGTAGGGTCTTAAAAAATCCCGAACAAAGCTGGGCCGATACCCCCGCCCGTCAACAGGAACTTTTGCAAACCTGTCAAAAATTACAACCCTGGGTTGAGGCCAGTCGCCTCCGTCTCCATACGGCTTTTAATGTGGAACTGGTGCAAAAAGAAGGCTCCGATTGTTTTGTCAGCGACGCCCAGGTGCGGGCCTATAACCAAGTGGCGGATCCCGCCCACCGCATCGCTAAAGGTCGGGCCGTTCCCCTGCAAAGCTCCGACCGTCCAGCTTACACCGATAGCCAGTATGAAGGCTTGGCCAAACTCTATCTCCTCGGGGCGCTGACCGCGGGGCGGTTTCCTCAGATCGTCACCCACTACTGGCTCGATCAGGGAGAAGGCCGGGCCATCGGCACCCACTGCGACCCCAGAGGCGTTGATTTAAACCGCCTCTACGGCGCTGTCGCCTCTACCCTAAACCATCCCGCGGGCACCCTCTACGGTTCTCAACCCCGCTACGGGCAAAATCCCCAGGCGGGGGACACGGTGTGGTGGTCGGATTCGATCATGGGGGGCCCGGCGCCGAGCGGTCTATCGCTTTAAAACTCCCCGCAAGGGGGATTACCCTGCCAAGGTTCGGTTCTAACCCTAGCTTTTTCGGCGCTGACTCCTTTAGCATGGCGCCAAGGGTAGAGGGCCTTGGGTTAAGACAGGGCGAAAAGCGTTATGGTTTGGTTTCAAGGGATTCATCCGCGACTTAAAGATATTTTCAGCGCCGACTCTGGGGAGAACAGCGCCGCCCTAGGCGGGGTTAGCGCCGAGGCTCAGTGGAGGGCGGCCCTGGGAACGGTGGAAGAATGGCTGTTAACGGAGCCGACCGGAGGATTGTGTCTCGCCGGCCCCGCGCCGATTTTCCATCATCCGGCTCTAACTCAGGCGGTCTTTACCCCCGGCGCTTGGCGTCATTTTCTGCCCCTCCCCGACGCGGAAGATTTAGCCGCAAGTCCCGGCGCTTGGGAAATTCCCCTACTGCCTCAAGATCCTCTGGCGCAAGAGCAATTTTGTTTAATCGCCACGGCCCAATTTAAACTGCTTCTCCTGTTAAGCGAAACTGAGGCGGGAGAGTCCCAATTTGACTTTACCTTTGACCCGGACGCCATCCAGTCCGCTTGGCTCAGTCTGCGCTCTCGTTTGCTCCTCCTCCAGGCGCCGCAACTGGCTCCCCTAGAGGAACTATGGCAAACCCTGACTCCCCCGGCGCCGGACTATCGTCTGGTCACCCGCTTTTGTCAAAGGTTACTGAAGCGTCTCCCCGCGCCGACTCCTAAACCGGCGCCGAGTTTGGACGTGGAACTCCTGCGGGCCCTTACCCACGAAATCCGCACACCCCTCGCCAGTATTCGCACCCTGACCCGCCTTCTGCTCCGGCGCTCCGACCTCTCCCCCGAGGCCCAAAAACGAGTGCAGGCCATTGACCAAGAATGCACTGAGCAAATCGACCGCATGGAGTTAATTTTCCGAGCCGCCGAACTCCAGGGTCAGCGCCCAACCCAAAGCGGCGTCACCCTCGGGGACACGGCGCTGGATCAAGTCCTGCAAGCCAGTATTCCTCGTTGGCGGCGCCAAGCTCAGCGCCATCGGGTGGATCTGCAAGTGGAATTGCCTCCCAGTCTCCCCCAGGTAATCAGCGACTCTATTTTATTAGATCAAGTGCTCACTGGGCTGATTGAAAAATTTGTGCGCAGGTTATCGGGGGGGGGACAAATTCGCCTCTGCGTCAGCGCCGCCGGCCCCCGTCTCAAGGTTCAGTTCCACACCCAATCCAGCGACCAGTTGAATCCCCTCAAGGCCCTAGGAGCGCTATTAATGTTCCAACCGGAAACTGGCTCTTTGTGCTTAAACTGGGACGTCACGAAAAACCTATTTCAATCCCTTGGCGGCAAACTCACCGTCCGTCGGCGCTCGCCCCAGGAAGAGGAGTTAACCATTTATCTGCCTCTGGGTAAGCCGTCAACGGAAACCCCGCTTTCTTAGCGGATGTTTAATAAGGGCGAGAGGCAAAAACCCTGTTGGCGGACGGCTCAAGTTAGCTATGATTTTGATCGCTGATAACCGCTCCCTAAAATCTGTTTCATGCTCCCCGACCTCCGCGCCTGCGCCCCTAACTTGGATTATTGGTATTGCGTCGCCCTTGGAACAGAATTAACTGCTGGGCGCCCTTTAGCGGCGAGCATTTGGGGCCAGTCCATCGTTCTTTTCCGAGATCCCCAGGGACAAGTTCAAGCTCTAGAGGATCGGTGTCCCCATCGTCAGGTGCGGCTGAGCGCCGGTCAAGTGATTGAGGGAAATTTAGAATGCGCTTACCATGGCTGGCTCTTTGATAGCCAAGGAGACTGCCTCCAGATTCCCTACTTAGGAAAGGGACAGAAGATTCCTCCCTGTCGGGTGCGAGCTTATCCGGTTCGGGAACAGGACGGCTTTATTTGGCTCTATCCGGGGGATTTAGAGGTTTTAGCCCAAACGGGGAGGGAACCCCTAGGAGTGCCAGAATGGGATCATCTTAATTACATTGGCAGTTGCGCGCCCTTCTCCTGTCCGGGGCATTTCTCTTTTTTGATTGAAAACTTAATGGACATGCACCATGGTCATCTCCATGATCAATATCAAGCCTGGGCCGGAGCTAAATTAGAGAAAATTGCTAGCGCCGATGAAGAAGTCACCGCCTACTATCAAGCCCAGAGCTATTACAAAATCGATAAAATCTGGTCTATTTCTCAACTCTTTTTTCCCGCCCTCCGGCGCCTGCGCCCGGAACTCCTAACTGTATCCTACGCCTATCCCCACTGGCGGGCGACCCTCGGCGCCGATTTTAAAATTTATTGTCTCTTTTGTCCGGTGAGTCCGACAGAAACGAAGGCTTATTTAGTTCACTTTACTTCCCTGGAAGCCTTTCCCAAATTGCATCAATCCCCCTTACCGATTCGGCGCTTTTTAAAAACCAAACTCTCGGGAACCGCCCGCCCGTTGTTAAATCATTTAATTCGCCAAGACGTCGCCATGATCGCCCAGGAGCAGGAGGCTTTTTTGACCGACCCCCAGCGCCGTAGTTACGAAGTCAATCCCGCCATCGCCCAGACCCAAAAATTAATCCGGCGCTTAGCGCCGCTTTGCCCCCCCCTAACTAAAAATTAGGGGGATGAAGAAAGCTAGCCACCGTCACCTAGGCGTCGCGGCGCTCTAGTCTGCGGGTGTTCAGCTAACCCGCTCCCCTAGCGCCAAAAAGACTCTAGATCCATCGCCTCGATTTCCTGTTGGACTTCCAAAAAGAAATTGCTTTGGGTCAGTTGAGCGACATCCTGTTGGCGCTTGCCCTGGTCAATCTCGACCTTGAGATCCGCCAATTGTTGTCTTAATTCCGCTTCCCGGCGCTTGCGCTCGCTGATGTCCTGCACCATGCCTTCATAGTATAAAACCCGCCCCTGACTATCTTTAACTAAACGGGCGTCGATTTGCGTCCAAATAATTTCCCCATCCTTGCGGTAGGAGCGATACTCAAAGTTCTTCACCGTGCCCTCCGTCTCCAGACGGCGCTGGAATTCGACCCGGCGCTCGGGATCGACGTAGATCTGTCGGCCAATATCTGTAATTTGCTCAATCATTTCCTGGCAAGAGTTATAGCCATAGATCCGGGACAGCGCCGCGTTGCCCCGCAGATAGCGCCCCTCGGGACTGGATTGAAAAATCCCCTCCACGGCGTTCTCAAAAATACTGCGGTAATTTTCCTCGGCGATGCGTAGGGCTTCCTCCGCCTGACGGCGCTCGGTAATACGGCGCCGTAAATCCCCCAGCGCCAAGGTGAGACCGCCGACGCCGACAACGGAAATGCCGCTCAACAGTAAGAACATGTGCTTTAATCCCTCTCGGGTTTGGATTTCATAGCTTTCCAAGGGTTGAACAATCTCTAACACCCCTCGCAGATCCCCCACCCGCCAGTCGGTTTTGGGACTGCCAGCGTAGCGATTATGACAATCAATACAACTCGCCTTCATCAAACTGGCCTCCGCGTATTGCAACACTGGGCGCCCTTCCTCGTCCCGAAAGCGGATGTAGGGTTGGGCGGGATTTTTACGCAACTCCGCCAAAGCTTGCCGCTCAAAATCATTGC
The DNA here is from genome assembly GCA_035285965.1 of Cyanobacteriota bacterium. Classification (GTDB taxonomy): domain Bacteria; phylum Cyanobacteriota; class Cyanobacteriia; order Cyanobacteriales; family Microcystaceae; genus Synechocystis. The sequence goes on from JAYKIZ010000263.1 coordinate 7,708, forward strand.
GGGGGCCGCCGTCCTTTTGGCGCCAAGGGAAAGGGTAATCGCTGTAGAGCCGCACGGACATGCCCATATTTTTGGCTTGAATATGACGGCTCAACTCGATCAGATAGGTGGAAGGAATGGGAATGGCGTTGACTTGGTTGAGGTGGTCGTGGGTGATTTGGATACCGGGCAGATCCTTCAGCTCTTCGGCGACTCGCTCGCTGTAGAGGAGGCTGGCTTCCTTGAGGGCTTGGGCCGCCAGAATGGCGTTTTGGGTGGCTTGACTTTGAACGAGAGCCTGGGACAGTTGAGCCATACTGACCAAGGTGGCGATGACAATCCCCACAAACAACAAGGTCAGAAGGGTGACCGCTCGGCGGGTAAGGAGGCGCAGAAACCTGCCCCAGAGTTGGCCTCCCGGCCCGCTACCATGCTCCATGTTCGCCGCCTTGAAGCCAAGTTTCCAGGTCGTGAACCGCCGGCGCCGCGTTAAATAAGTGCAAGCCAAAGTCCCGGGAGAGCGCCTCGCAGACCCGGATGCCCCGCAGACTATTGCCCTTGGCGTCCAGGAGGGGAGAATAGACGCCGACGCCCAGTTTCCCCGGCGCCGTCGCCGTAATGCCGCCCCCGACGCCGCTCTTGGCCGGTAGCCCCACCCGGTAGCACCATTCCCCAGAGGCGTCGTACATACCGCAGGTGAGCATGACGCTAATCACGTCCTGAACATAGGTTTCCGCTAAGGCCCGCTCTCCGGTGACGGGATTAACGCCGCCGTTAGCGAGGGTGGCGGACATCAGTGCCAGATCCCGGGCGTTGACCATCAGGGAGCATTGTTGAAAATATAAATCCAAGGTCTCCTCGATCTTCTCGCTCACCATGCCGAAATTAAGCATCAGGTAAGCCATGGCCCGGTTGCGATTGCCGGTGGCTTTCTCCGATAGAAAGACCGGCATATTAATATCCAGTTCCCGCCCCGTATAGCGCCGGAACATTTCCAAGATCCGCTTCAGGCGCTCGGCGCTGTTGGCTCCCTCGATCAAGTCCGCCGTGGCGATGGCGCCGGCGTTGACCATGGGGTTGTAGGGACGGTTGGTGGCTTCGTCTAGAACGATAGAATTAAACGCTTCTCCGGTGGGTTCCACCCCCACTTTGCTCAGCACATACTCCCGGCCATGATCCTCCAGCGCCAAGCCGAAGATGAAAGCTTTGGAAATGGATTGAATGGTAAAGAGGGTCTCGCAGTCCCCGGCCTCAAAGATTTGCCCCGCTTTTGTGGCGACGCAAAGGCCAAAATCGTTTGGGTCCGCCAGCGCTAATTCGGGAATGTAGTCCGCCACGGCGCCGTCTTGAAGAGGTTGGTATTTCTGGCGCAGGTCGTTGAGATACCCGCGAAAGGGAGAGGCCGCGGCGGCGATGTCATTAGCTAGGGCTTCTAAATTACCGATGGACATGGTTCTTAAACCTCTCGCAGTTGTTGGGCGACGCGACGAAATTCGGCGCTGATGGGGTGGTCGGGGTACTGGACGCAAAAGACCCCCTCGCTGGCCAGTTGCACAAAGCGTTCAGAAAGGGGAAAGACCCCCGCCACGGTTTCCCCGTAGGTTTCCT
>JAYKIZ010000264.1:0-2872 GCA_035285965.1 Cyanobacteriota bacterium
GCGCTAAAGCGGGTCAAGCGGAAGGCGAACTCACTCGGCGCGGTTACGCCTACAAAACCACCCAAACCTTTGAGGGCGGCAAAAGCGCTTACTATATCGAGGCGAAAACCGGTTATTGCGTAGAGGTGGGCACTGTTGATGGACGCTACAGTAGTATTGTTTACAATTCTAGCGACCGCTGTTCTCCTTAACCCTCTTAATTCCTTCAGCGCCGTTCCAAGGATTCCCCTAAAATAGGGGCAATGTCTCCCCAAGGTTCAGCGCCATGAATCACGTCAAGGAAGCCCCCGAGGTTTTGGACCACGACCATCCCACTCGCAATCCCCCCTGGGGCACCGTCACGGTTCTGGAAGAGGGCCCCCGCTACCGGATTAACCGTCTGGTGATCAAGCCGGGACGCCACATGAGCGCCCAGATGCACTACCACCGGAGCGAGCATTGGGTCGTTGTTTCCGGCACCGCTAAAGTGATCTGCAACGGCGAAGAAAAACTCCTGCGGCAAAAGGAATCCACCTACGTTCCCATGAACACGCCCCACCGGGTGGAGAATCCCGGCGTTATTGATTTGGTGATGATCGAAGTGCAAAACGGCGAGTATCTGGGAGACGACGATATTGTCCGCTTTGACGAACCCGCCTCTAATCCCCACTAAGCGCCCATGGTTGCCACGCCTTCCCCCAAAACTTGGTGGGGTCAATTCCAAGCCCAGTTAGCGGCGCTACCCCCGCCGAAAACGGAAGAGTCCTGGGTCTTTCGCGTCCTTGTCCAGATCCTAGTCATTATCGGCATTATCGCCACCGATGTGGCGGCCCAGACCCAGTGGAGTTTTTGGGCTGTTCCCCTCAGCCTGATCGGCGCTTTTTGGAGTTGGCGGCGCCGGAAAGCCCGGAATGTGGCGCTCAAGTTTGCCCTAGCCATCGGCATGTTGGGGGTCTTATTCGTCTTTCTGAGCAATTTGGTGGTCAACCTTCAGGATAGCCGCGTCGCCCTGGCGGGTCTGTTGGTGCAGTTGCAGGTGCTTCACAGTTTCGATCTGCCCCGCCGTAAGGATTTGGGCTACTCCATGGTGATTGGGGTGATCCTATTGGGGGTGGCGGGCACGGTGTCTCAAACCCTGGGTTTCGCGCCCTGGCTGGCGCTCTTTTTAGCGGTGGGGATTCCCACTCTAGTTCTAGATTACCGCTCCCGTTTGGGTTTAGATCCCCTAGACCGGCGCTTGGTTCAGAGTTGGGGACGGAAGAAGCCAACCGGTAGCGAAAAAACGTCCCCAACCGCGCCGCTTTTCCCCGCTCGTTTAGGCTCAATTTTGGCACTCACCCTGGCGATGGGGCTAACCCTCTTCGCTCTCTTTCCCCGCTTCCCCAGTTACCAACTCCAGACCTTCCCGGTGAGCGGCCCGGAGGAGATGAAAAATCAAGAGTTTGACGAACAAAACCGAGATATCGTTAACCCGGGCTATGTCAACGAAGGTAAAGAAGGTCAAGGTCGGGGCGGGGGTGGCGGAAACAGTCCCAGTCGTGGCAAAGGGCAGATGGACGACACCTTCTACTATGGTTTTAGCAGTCGGATTAACCAAAATTTACGGGGACAGTTAACGCCGAAACTGGTGCTCCGGGTGCGCTCCCAAGCCGCCGGCTTTTGGCGGGCCCTCAGTTTTGACCGTTACACCGGCCAGGGGTGGGAAATCACCGACAACGACGACATTACCCAACTGCGGCGCTCGCCTTGGTCTTACCGTTTCCATCTCGATCCGGTGGCGACCCAGATGAAGACCCAGCAGATTATCCAAACCTACACCGCGGTGTTGGATCTGCCCAACGTCATCCCCTCCCTTAACGCGCCCCGTTACCTCTATTTCCCCACCAAGGAAATCGGGATTGACCAAAACGGCAGTCTCCGCTCCCCCGCCGGTCTAGCGGAGGGCTTGACCTACACGGTCATTTCCGAAGTGCCTTACCGAGACCAAACCGTTTTACGCCAGGCGCCCTTGGAATACCCCCGCCGCATTCTCCGGCGCTATCTCCAGATTCCCCCGGCCATTGAGGAAAAAGTCCGCAATAAAGCCATTGAACTCCTGCGCAAATCGCCCCAACCCATTAACACCGTTTACGACGCCTCCCTCTATCTGGCCCAGGCGCTGAAGCAAAATTATCGGATTCGCACGGATATTCCTTACCTGGAGCCGGGGGAGGATTTGGTGGAAGCGTTTCTCTTTCGGGACGGCGGCGGCTACCCGGATCACTTTTCCACGGTCTTAACCGTCATGCTCCGCTCTCTGGGCATTCCCGCCCGCTTTACCGCCGGGTTCGGCCCGGGGCAGTTTAACCCCTTTACCGGTTACTACTTAGTTCACAACACCGACGCCTTTGGGCTGACGGAGGTCTATTTCCCCTACTTTGGCTGGTTTACCTTCGATCCCATTCCCGGCCACGACCTCTACCCCCCTTCCATCGAAGATAACGAAACCTTCAGCGTCCTTAAACAACTGTGGAACTGGATTGCGGGCTGGTTGCCCTCCCCAGTAACGGGCTTTTTAAGTTTAATTTGGACGAATCTCCTCGGCGCCGTCGGCGGCTTTTTGACTTGGCTCTGGCGCCTCGTCTCCGGCAGTCTCCTCGGTGCCGTTTTGGGGCTGATGCTCCTCAGCGCCGCGAGCTTTCTGGGCTGGCTGGGTTGGGGACAAGCCCGTCTTTGGTTAAACCAACGGCGTCTGGCAAAACTCCATCCCCTCGACCGTCTTTATGAAAAATTACTCCTCGCTCTAACGGGTAAAGGCTTTCGCAAAAGTCGGGCCCAAACCCCTCGGGAGTATGTCAATTCCTTACAGGAACACTTTCCTTTGGAACAATGGGAAATTATGGCGGAAATTGTC
>JAYKIZ010000265.1:0-5717 GCA_035285965.1 Cyanobacteriota bacterium
AAAGTGGGGAGGTCTAGAGCATGATCCGCTTACAGGGCAGTTGGCGCCGGGGGACGGGCTTTTTTCTCTGGGGTCGGGATTGGTCGGGAACCGTGACGGCGCCGGCGGAGTTAGCCTTCGCTCTAACGCCTTTTTTAGGGAAAGAAAAACTAAACTTCGGCGCCGAAGCCTGGCGCTTACCCGTTGATTTCGGGGAACCGACGGAGAAGGAAGTCTGGCAAACCTTGGAAATTTCCGGTTTATGGCTGGCTCCGGCCCAAACGGGGCTTTTTTTTCAATCCCTGCCCCTCGGCGCTTTAGATCCCGGCTTAAATCTAAGCCTAGGGGGAGAAATCCGCTTTTTCGCCCACCTTTACCGTTGGGGTTTGGACTTGCTCGTTCGGGGCAAGGCGCTTCCCGGTCTGCAAGAGCGCCGGGCCGTTTGGTTGCCTCTGTTGGACAGCATTCGCGACCAGACTCGTTTAGCGCAATTCGCCCAAACCTTGCCCGGAGTGGCCCTAGCGCCGGAGTTTAATCAGGGGGTCGGCGCTTGGGAATTAATCCTCGATTTTCTGCAAACCCAAGTCCAAACCCAGATCCAACTCTGGGGCAAAACCCTGCCCCGACCCCGAGATCCTTGGCTGAAGGTCTTACTGGCGGGTCAAGGGGAACCCCTGGAGGCCAACCGGGAAACCCAGCGTTTGGAAACGGCGCTTTACCATTGGCTCCTCCCGGTTCAAGCGGATTTAGGCTACCCCCAGAACCGTCAACTGGAAACCCGCCAGTGGCGAACTGTCCTCATTCTCCGGGCGCCGACGGGGCCGGAGGAGCCTTGGCCTTTGGATTACGGCTTGCAAGCCCTCGCCCAGGAAAACCAAATTCTCGGCGCTGAAACCCTTTGGCGGAGCGGCCACCAAGCCCAGGATATTTTATTGGCGGGATTGGGCTTAGCGGCCCGGCTCTGGGAACCCATCGCCGAGAGTTTAGAAGAACCGGCGCCGACGGGACGGGCGTTAACGACCCTACAGGCCTATGAATTCATTCAAGCCACAGCTAGTCTTTTCCGAGACAACGGCCTCGGGGTGATTTTACCCGCCGAACTCAAAACCCAGGGCGCCCAAACCCTGGGGGTCGCATTGCGGGCTTGGATTACAACGGCGCCGGGAGAACGGTTAACCCTAAAACATCCGGTTTCCTACGAATTGGGCTTAACCATGGGAGAACGGCCTCTCTCCGCCGGGGAGTTTCAAACCCTTCTGGATCAGCGTTCCCCTTTAGCGGCGCTGGACGGGCAATGGCTCCTTTTGCAACCGGCCCAGGTTCGGGCGGCCCAGGCCATTCTCCAGTCCTCCCTGGAGCCGCCCCCCCTCTCCGTGGACGGCGCTCTGCAATTGGCCGCGGGGGAAACCCAGACTTTCGCCAAACTTCCCCTCAAAGGCTTTAAGGCCGAAGGCATTCTGTTGGAGCTAATCCAAACCCTCCAAGATCCCCAGGGCGTGAAACCGATTCCTAACCCGCCCGGATTCCAGGGGCAACTGCGGCCCTACCAGGCCAAGGGCGTGGGCTGGCTGGCCTTTATGGAGCGCTGGGGTCTGGGCGCCTGTTTGGCGGACGATATGGGCTTGGGGAAAACCCCCCAACTCTTGGGCTTTTTACTAACCCTTCAGGCGGAAGACGCTTACCAAAAACCGGTTTTAATCGTCTGTCCCACCTCGGTGTTGAGCAACTGGCGCCACGAAATCGCCAAATTCGCCCCGTCCCTGAAAACGTTGCTTCACCACGGGGATAAGCGGAAGCAGGGGCAACCCTTGGCGAAACAGGTCAAAAATCATGAGGTTGTCCTCACCAGCTACGCCCTCCTACAACGGGATTTGAAAAGCTTACAACTGACGGAGTGGCAGGGTTTAGTTCTGGACGAAGCCCAAAATGTTAAAAATCCCCAGACCCAACAGGCCCAGGCGGCCCGGCAACTCAAGGCCGGGTTTCGGGTGGCCCTGACGGGGACGCCGGTGGAGAACCGTCTGGGGGAACTCTGGTCAATTTTGGATTTCCTCAATCCCGGTTTCCTCGGTTCCCAGTCCTTTTTCCAAAAACGCTTCGCCCTGCCCATCGAGAAGTACGGCGACCGGGCCTCCCGTTACCGGTTGCAAAATTTGACCCGCCCCTTTATCCTCCGGCGCCTGAAAACAGATCCTAAAATTATCCACGACCTACCGGAGAAGCAGGAAATGACGGTCTATTGCAGTCTCTCGGCCCGGCAGGCAGAACTGTATCAAGAGTTGGTGAACCAGTCCTTGCCCGACTTGGAAAATAGCGACGGCGTCCGGCGCTCTGGGCAGATTTTGGCGCTGTTGACCCGACTGAAGCAACTCTGCAACCATCCAGCCCATTTACTTAAGGAAAAAAGCCTTGAGCCGCCCCAGGCTTCCGGGAAGCTCCTGCGTCTAGAAGCCATGCTGGAGGAAGTCATTGCCGAAGGCGACCGGGCTTTAATTTTTACCCAGTTTGCCGAATGGGGAACCCTGCTCCAGGGGTATCTCCGGGGCAAGTTTAAACAGGACGTCCTTTTCCTTCAGGGCGCCACCCCCCAGAAGGAGCGAACCGAGTTAATCCGGCGCTTTCAGGAAGATCCCGACGGCCCCCAACTGTTTATTCTCTCCCTTAAAGCCGGGGGAACGGGGATCAACTTGACCCGAGCCAACCATGTCTTCCATGTGGACCGCTGGTGGAATCCGGCGGTGGAGAACCAAGCCACAGATCGGGCCTTTCGCATTGGGCAAACCCGCAATGTTCAGGTTCATAAATTTGTCAGCGCCGGCACAGTGGAGGAGAAAATTCAGACCCTCCTGGCCAGTAAAGCGGATTTGGCGGAGCAGACCATTACCAGCGGCGAAAACTGGTTGGGAAAACTGGACACCCAGCAACTCCGCAGTTTACTGCTTCTGGATCAAAGCGCCGTGGTGCTGGGGGAAGCCGCGGAGGGCTAAAGTTTGCTAGACTGGGTGGGGCGGCGCTGTAGCCGTCTTTTTTCCAATGTTTATTTTTCCAAAGAGGTCTACAACGGCTTGGCTAAACAAGATTTAATTGAAATGGAAGGCACCGTCACCGAGTCCCTCCCCAACGCTATGTTTCGGGTGGATTTGGACAACGGTTTCAACGTCCTAGCCCATATTTCCGGCAAAATCCGCCGCAACTATATCAAAATCCTCCCCGGCGACCGGGTCAAGGTAGAGCTAACGCCCTATGATTTGACCAAGGGACGGATCACCTACCGCCTCAAAAATAAGAAGTAGGGTCTTCCCCAGTCCCTCGAGGGACGCCCCAATGATAAAAATTTTTTATTAATCCGACAGCGGCCCCATTTATTGCTATGATAAAGAGCTTGCAGTGTTGCCAATGAGCTAGGCATGAAAGTTAGAGCGTCCGTCAAAAAAATGTGCGATAAGTGCCGCGTCATCCGTAGGCGGGGTCGCGTGATGGTTATTTGTTCCAATCCCAAGCATAAACAGCGCCAGGGATAGGGCCAACCCTCACCGTGACTCATTCACTTTATCTAACCAATCCAATTTAAACCAACACCATTCTAAGGGAGCACCAACGTGGCGAGGATAGCTGGCGTTGATCTGCCAAGGGACAAGCGGGTGGAAATCGCCCTGACTTATCTCTACGGCATCGGTCTATCGCGATCTCACAAAATCTTAGCGGAAACCGGGGTAAACCCCGACACCCGGGTCAAGGACCTCAGCGATGAGGACGCCTTGGCTCTGCGCACCTATATCGAAGGCAACTTTGAAATCGAGGGGGACCTCCGGCGCTGGGAAGCCATGAACATCAAGCGTTTGGTGGACATCGGCACCTACCGGGGCCGCCGCCATCGTCTGGGTTTGCCGGTGCGGGGCCAGCGCACCCGCACCAACGCCCGCACCCGTCGGGGGCGCCGTCTCACCGTGGCCGGGAAGAAAAAAGCCCCCGCTAAGAAATAACCCCTGGGTTCTCAGTCCTTTATTTAGCACCGACACTTACTTAGTCCTATGGCGCGACCAACCAAAAAAAGCGGCCCCAAAAAACAGAAAAAAAATGTTCCCAGCGGGGTCGCTCATATTCAATCCACTTTTAATAACACTATCGTCACCATCTCCGACACCCGCGGGGATGTGATTTCCTGGGCCTCCGCCGGCTCCAGCGGTTTCAAAGGCGCTAAAAAAGGCACCCCCTTCGCGGCCCAAACCGCCGCCGACAACGCCGCTCGCCGGGCCATGGAAAACGGGATGCGGCAGTTGGAAGTGATGGTCAGCGGCCCCGGCGCCGGTCGGGAAACCGCCATTCGGGCCCTCCAGGGCGCCGGTTTGGAAATTACCTTAATCCGGGACGTGACCCCCATTCCCCACAACGGCTGTCGCCCCCCCAAGCGGCGCCGGGTTTAGGGGCGAACCGGATTACCGGGCTAGGGTCAACGCAGGATAGAGCAGGGAGGTCACGGTTGTGGCGCAATTTACCATCGAATGTGTGGAGTCCACCACCAAAAAAAATCAGAGTCAATTTAACCGGTTTGTCCTCGAACCCCTCGACCGGGGTCAGGGCACCACGGTGGGCAACGCCTTGCGCAGAGTGTTGCTCTCCAATCTCCCCGGCGCGGCGGTCACCGCTCTGCGGGTCGCCGGTGTCAACCATGAGTTCGCCACTTTGCCGGGGGTGCGGGAGGATGTCATGGAAATCATGCTCAACATGAAAGAAGTGACCCTCAAAAGCTACAGCGACCAGCCCCAAATCGGGCGCTTGGTGGCGGTGGGCCCCAAAACCATCACGGCGGGGCAGTTTGACTTGCCTTCGGAACTGGAGGTGGTGGATCCTAACCAATACATCGCCACCCTTTCGGAAGGCGCCAAGTTGGAAATGGAGTTCCGGGTGGAACGGGGGTGCGGCTACCGCGCCATCGACCGCAGTAAAGAGGACGGGGCCGCCCTAGACTTTCTGCAAATCGACTCGGTTTTTATGCCCGTCACCAAGGTCAACTACATTGTGGAACCGGTTCGGGTGGAGGGTCTGGGGTTAAAAGACCGACTGACCTTGGAAATTTGGACTAACGGCAGTATCCATCCCAAGGAGGCGCTGTCAGAGGCCTCGGAAATCATTGCCAGTCTTTTTTTGCCCCTCAAAGACCTCAATGAACTGGAAACCGTGCAAACGGATTACGAGATGGAAAGCAACCCGGAAAGCCAAATTCCCATCGAGGAACTCCAACTCTCGGTGCGGGCCTATAACTGCCTCAAACGCGCCCAAATTAATTCCGTAGCGGATTTGTTGGACTATAGCCAGGACGAACTGCTCGAAATTAAAAACTTTGGGCAGAAATCGGCGGAAGAGGTTATCGAAGCCCTACAGAAACGTCTGGGGATTACCCTGCCCCAGGAAAAAGCCAAGCCCTAGGTCTGGCCTTGGGGCTGGCTAGCGCCGGCCCCCTCTTTATTTTGATTATTTTCCCCCTAGGAGGTTAACCCCATGCGTCACGGTTGTCGCATTCCCCGTCTCGGCAAACCCGCCGACCAACGTAAAGCCCTACTGCGGGCCCTTTCCACCGAATTGCTCCGTCACGGGCAAATTAAGACCACCAAAGCTCGAGCCAAAGCGGTGCGGGCTGAGGTGGATCACATTATCACCCTCGCTAAGGACGGCTCCCTCGCCGCTAGACGGCGGGCGCTGGGCTATATCTACGATAAGGGTCTGGTGCACGCCCTCTT
>JAYKIZ010000266.1:0-3794 GCA_035285965.1 Cyanobacteriota bacterium
CAGGTCTATAGCCCCCAATGTCAGCGACCGGTTTTAAGATTCTACGGCTGGGCGCCGGCGGCCATTTCCCTTGGTTATTTTCAAAAAGAATACCCGCAGTTTTGGCGGACGTTAACCTGGCGGGGAGAAACCATCGAGCTGGCGCAGCGCTCTACCGGCGGCAGGGCGGTGCTCCATCAGGGAACCTTAACCTATAGCCTCGTCCTTCCCCTTCAGAATCGTAGTCGGCGTCACTGCTACCGACAAATTTGCCAATTTCTGACCCAAGGTTGGCATCGTTTAGGGATCAATTTACAACCGGGAACGGCGGGACAGGACTACGGCAGTCAGACCAGTTGTTTTCACAGCGCGACCCCCGCGGATTTGGCGGCGCCGGAAAACGGCAAACTCATTGGCAGCGCCCAGCGTCGCTCCGGCGGTTGGCTCCTGCAACACGGCTCCATGATCCTCGACACGGATCGGGCTTTGTATGAACGAGTTTTTCAGGAACCGGCGCCCTGGCGGAGGGGTTTAAACGAGGGTATTCGGACTTACGCTCTAGAGGAAATTACGGCGACTTTAACGGCGACGGCCCAGGAGTGTTTGGGCTTAGAGTGGCTCCCGGAACCTCTGAACCGAGAGGAACTGGAATCCGTCAGAATCCATGCCATCTTCCCTGACGGCTCTTGTCCCCCCTCTGGGTAAGATAATCTTTAAGTCTTATTTTTAACCGCCGCGGCGCTTGAGCAGAATCAAACGGCTATGCCGCTGGTTCGCCGTAGCGGGTACGGAGAGCGGCGCCGGGGCCGCCTAGAAACAGGGAAAGGGCTTTTGCTGGAGAATTTTTCCCGCAGTTTTCAGTCAGTGTAGTATGGTTTAGGTGAAATTCTCCCAACGGCGCTGGCCGTCCCTGTTTGTCTCCTCCCCCATGCTCTCCTCCCCCAAAAAAGGCAAATCCGTCAACGCTCTAGCCGTCCGTCAACGCCCGCCCCTCAGTCCTCAAAGGGCCGCGGAGGAGCAGTTTAAGCGGGAGCGCCTCCACGACGTGGAACTTTTGTTGGAGGATTTATTTGTCCGAGAAGAAGCGACCGTTAAAAAAATTCTAGACTCTCTCTACGACATCGGCGCGATTAATATTATCAATAAAAAAATCCCCTTTCAGCCCCTGAATCGCTTGCTGAAGTCTTTAGTCGGCTTGCCTAAACCCATTGCCAAACGCCTCTTGGTGCGCTGGTTTCAAAATAAATGTCCGGAACTTCTATCCCGGTGGCTGTTTAACAAGGTTAGATTTTAGAAATACCGTTTTGACCCATCTGGAGAAAAACGTTACCCAGCGCCGTTATACAAACCCGACTCGGAGCAAAACCCAGCCAAGCGCCGGTCCCAGGGATCAGTCGGCAGGGTTTCTAGATAGCCGAACTCAAAGACAATTCCCCAGGCGAGAATCTCCGCCCATTCCGGTTGAGCGAAAAGCCGGTCGTAGTAGCCGCCGCCGTAACCGAGACGATAACCCCTCCGGTCTCCCCCCAGCGCCGGAACTAAGATGAGATCTACGGTTTGAGGCGCTAAAGGTTGAGTTAAATCAGCCGGCTCGGCAATGCCATAGGCGCCGGTTTTTAGATCCCGCCCCGGTTTCCACCCATACCAACGCAAATCGGCGCCGACGCAGACCGGGAACCCCCAGATTTTCGGCAGAGTAAAGAGGGAACTGAGATCCGGCTCCTGGCGGGCGCTGAAATAAGCCAGGACGGTTTGGGCGTTTTGAAAAACCGGCCAAGCTCTTAACTGCTCACAAAGGCGTTCACTGCGAGACCGCCATTCCTGGGGCATTAAGGCCCGGCGCTGTTGGAGGAGACGGCGCCGGAAGTCGGCTTTCAGGGAAGGAGTCATGGCTGAATTTGTAACGAAATGTAAAGATTTTAGCGTCATAGCGGCTTAGAGGCTTGACAGTTTGCGGGCAAGTGGTTAAAGTGGGTCGCTATACCCACCGGGTACTTTATTTAAAGCGCCATGCAGGACAAGCAAAAAGTCACGCTTTACCTCCCTCCCGGTATTCACCGGCAACTCAGAATCCGCTCGGCCATCGACGCGGAATCCATGTCGGCCATTGTGGAGCGAGCCGTTGACTTCTACCTTAAACACCCCGAGCAAGTCGAAGCGGAGAATCAAGCCACCTACGGCAAAACCCATCAGGTTCACATCTGCCCCGAATGCGACGCCGCTTTGGTGATGCGGGACGGTCAGATGACTTCTCTGAAAAATCAGCCCAGCGTGCTTGCCGAAGACTTCTCCCTCGAAGAACTGGAAACTGTGGTTTCGGCGCCGGAAGCTCCGGAGCGCCTGCTCATTCCCTGTTAATCGCTCCGCCCCCTACCCTTGGTCGATCCCATGAAAGAAGAGCTGAGTATTCTCGTTCAAGCTCAATATCCGTTGATCTACTTGGTCACCTCTGAAGAAGAGCGGGCCGAGCAGGCCATCGCCCGGATCGCCCAACAAAAAACCCAGCACCAACGCTTGTTTGTCTGGACGGTGACGCGGGGCTTTACGGAATACGGGAAAGGGCAACAAACCCACCACAACACCATCTCTCCCGAGGCGGCCATTGAGTGGGTTGTCCGCCAATCGGAGGCGGGGATCTTTATTTTCAAAGACCTCCATCCCTTCATTGCGGCGCCGGCGGTGACCCGTTGGCTCCGGGACGCCATCGCCAGTTTTAAGGGCACCGAGAAGTTAATCCTGCTTATGTCTCCTTACATGGAGATTCCCCTCGAACTGGAAAAGGACGTGGTGGTGCTGGATTTCCCCCTACCCAATTTGGGGGAATTGCAGACTGTGCTCCAGAGCCAGTTGGATAAAACCCGCTCCCGCCGGGCCGCGCCGGAAGTTCAGGAAAAACTGCTCAAGGCGGCGCTGGGTCTGACCCAGGACGAGGCGGAGAAGGTGTACCGCAAAGCCTACGTTAAAGCGGGAAAACTGACGGAAACGGAAGTGGACATTGTCCTTTCCGAGAAAAAGCAGTTAATCCGTCGCAACGGCATCCTCGACTACATCGAAGAGGACGAAACCCTCAACGCGGTGGGGGGTTTGGACGAACTCAAGCGCTGGCTGACCCAGCGCTCTGACGCCTTTACCGAAAAGGCGAGGGAATACGGGCTACCCCAACCCAAGGGGATGCTCATCCTCGGGGTTCCGGGTTGCGGTAAATCCCTCATCGCCAAGACCACCTCCCGCCTCTGGAGCTTGCCCCTCCTACGGTTGGATATGGGGCGGGTCTATGACGGCTCCATGGTGGGGCGCTCGGAGGCGAACCTGCGCAACGCCCTGAAAACCGCCGAGTCCATTTCCCCGGCGATCCTCTTCATCGATGAACTCGACAAAGCCTTCGCCGGCGGCGCCGGTTCCGGGGATTCCGACGGCGGCACCTCTAGTCGCATCTTTGGCAGTTTCCTCACCTGGATGCAGGAAAAAACCTCCCCGGTGTTTGTCATGGCTACGGCCAACCGGGTGGAGCGCCTACCGGGGGAATTTCTCCGCAAGGGGCGCTTCGATGAAATCTTCTTCGTGGATCTGCCCACCCCCGAAGAGCGCGGGGCCATTTTTAAGATTCACCTCGCCAAGCGGCGCTCCGACATTGGCCGCTTTGACCTAGAGCAGTTGGCGACGGTGAGCGACGGCTTTTCCGGCGCCGAGATTGAGCAGGCGGTGATCGCCGCGATGTACGAAGCCTTTGCCCAGGAGCGGGAATTTACCCAACTGGACATTATCGCGGCCATTAAATCCACCCTGCCCCTCTCCCGGACGATGATGGAACAGGT
>JAYKIZ010000267.1:0-2736 GCA_035285965.1 Cyanobacteriota bacterium
ATTCGCGGCGCTCGTCAGCCCCGACCGGGAGAAAGGGCCTATCGTCTGGGGGGGTCTAGTTGCCTAGCGGGGGATTTTCTCGGAGACTACGCCTTTGAGCGTCCCTTACAGGTGGGCGACCGCCTCATTTTTGAAGACATGATGCACTATACCCTGGTGAAAACCACGATGTTTAACGGCGTGCCCCACCCCGCCATTGGTTTTCTACGGAGCGATGGCCAATTTGAACTCTGGCGCGAGTTTGATTATGCCGATTATCGCCGTCGAATGGGTTAGAAATAGGAGCGGAGAGGATTTTCTACAGATCCTCTAGTTTAATGCGGGGATCGACAAACTTAAGAAGAATATCCGCTAATAAATTACCCACAATTAACAGCGCCGCGCCCATGATTAAACTGCCCATCACGAGATATAAGTCCTGGGCGGTGACGGCTTGGAGAATTAAGCGTCCCAGACCGGGCCAATTAAAGAAAAACTCGGCGATAAACGCGCCGCTTAATAAACTAGCAAACTCGAAACCCAAGAGGGTAATTAAAGGATTGACCGCGTTCCGTAGCGCGTGGACGTAAATCACTCGATTTTCCGGCAAGCCCTTGGCCCGCGCGGTTTGAATGTAGTCCTGGCGGAGGACGTCGAGAAGTTGTCCCCGGGTCAGGCGTTGCAGTCCGGCGAAACTGGTTAAGCTTAAAGCCAAGGTCGGCAGGATTAAATGCCAAAGAATATCAAAGATTTTTTGAGGAACGGTGAAGTCGTTAAACTCTAAACTGGTCATATTGCCCACCGGCAACAACGGCGCCGTGTTTTGAGCCACAAAGAGCAGAAGAATGGCGGCGATGAAACTGGGAAAACCCTGACCTAAATAACTGAAAAAACGCAGAACTTGATCCCATAGGGTATTTTGTTTAACAGCGCCGAAAATTCCCAAAGGAATGGCGATAGACCAGGTTACCAGAATGGAGGACAAGGCTAACAGTAACGTCGCCGGAACCCGTTCCCAGAGGAGAGAGACCACAGAGCGGTTATAGACGAAACTCTGCCCAAAATTGAGTTGAGTAACGACCTGAATCAACCAGCGCCAGTATTGAACATACCAGGGCTGGTCTAGCCCAAATTGAATCTTGAGTTCCTGAAGGGTTTCCGGGGAAATTCTTGGATTTTGTTGGAGGGCGTCTAGGTAACTTCCCGGCGCCAGTTGGATGATGATAAAACTCAAGAGGGAGGTCAAGAGTAAGGTTAAAGCCCCCTGTAGCAAGCGCTTGAGAACGTAGAGCAGAGTCTCGTTGCTCAAGAACCGACCCATCCGGGTTTCCCCCCATCTCAAGGCCGCGAAAACAGACATCGGCGCTCCCTAATATTGCACCAGGCTAATGATAGGCGCGTCCGGTAATTGGCGACGCCCCTCCAGCGCCGTCAGTTCAATGACAAAGGCGAAACCGAGAATTTCGGCGCCGATCCGTTGCAATAATTCCGCGGTGGCTTTCGCCGTGCCGCCGGTGGCGATGAGGTCGTCCACAATCAGAACGCTGTGGTGGGCCATCACCCCATCCTGATGAATCTCCAGCTTATCGGTTCCATACTCCAGCTCGTACTCGACTTGATGCACCGCCGCCGGCAATTTCCCCGGTTTCCGCACCGGCACAAACCCCGCTTGCAGGTGATAGGCCAAGGGCACGCCAAATAAAAAGCCCCGAGATTCCATCCCGACCACTAAGTCCGGCGCTAGTCCCAAGGCTTGACAACGCTCCGTCAGTTGATGCAGGGTAGCCCGCAGTCCCTGGGCGTCTCCCAGCAGGGGAGTAATGTCCCGAAAGACAATGCCGGGTTGGGGAAAGTCAGGAATGTCGCGAATCAGTCGCTTGAGGTCAAAGGTCATGGGGGTAGGGTAAAAGCGTCGTCCTTATCCGAGGGGAATTATAGCAGTCGCGTTTGATTTCTCCAGCAAGCGCCGAATCCGACCCGCCAGCTCCCGCAGTTTAACGGGTTTCGCGACATAGTCGTCGGCGCCGGCCGCTAGACACCGTTCCCGGTCGCCTTCCATGACTAAAGCGGTGAGGGCGATAATGGGCGTCTTCCCTAAATCGGGATCTTGACGCAGGCGCCGCGCGACTTCTAGACCGTCTAAAACCGGCATTTGGATATCCAGTAAAACGCAGTCGGGACGGACGGAGCGGGCCAGCTCCAGCGCCGTTTCCCCATTCTCCGCGATCAGGACGGTAAAGCCCTTGCCCTCTAGGTAATGTTGCATACTCAAGGCGTTGGCCGGGTTGTCCTCCGCCACTAAGATCAAAGGTTTCGCCTCGGTAGAGAGAACGGTTTCTCCAACGGCCGTCGGCGCCGGCTCCTCCAGAGAGCCTTCCACAACCGGCGCCGGTAGCCGGATGGTAAAACAACTGCCCGCGCCGACTTGGCTTTCTAGGGTTACTCCGCCGTTATGGAGTTCCGCCAAGCGTTTCACGAGGGCTAAGCCTAAACCCGTGCCTTCGTATTGACGATTGAGGGCGCTGTCGATTTGCACAAAGGGTTGAAATAAGCGGGTCTGATCCGCCTCGGCGATGCCGATGCCCGTGTCCTTCACCCGGAAAGAGAGTTGAGGCTCGTCTTCCCCCGGCGCCGGTTGGGCATAGTCAATCTCTAGGGCCACGGAGCCGCCGGCGGGCGTAAATTTGACGGCGTTGCCCAACAGATTCACCAGCGCCTGCCGCAAACGGCGCTCGTCGAGGTTAAACAGGGGTAAAT
>JAYKIZ010000268.1:0-9487 GCA_035285965.1 Cyanobacteriota bacterium
TTAGCACTTGGGCTGACGTGCTCAACCGCGCCAACATCGGTTTTGAAGTGATGCACGAGCGCAACGCTCACAACTTCCCCCTCGACCTCGCCGCCGGCGAACAAGCCCCCGTGGCTCTGACCGCCCCCGCGATTCATGGTTAATTCCTGTTTCTGGAACTAACAACTTAATACTCTAACCAACGGCGCTGTCTAGCAATAGGCGGCGCTGTTTGGCTTTAGATGAAGATTAGCTTTTCAATGGGGAAGACCGGCGCTGAATCCGCAACGCCGGTCAGCTTATTGTCTAGAGTGAAGAGTCTTCTGTGGTTAAGAACTAAATTTTCTCAGAATAAACTGAGAGACTTGGATTAAGACGTTCTCTAAAATTCAAAAATAAATCATCGATTTCAGTTTGATGCAATCGAAAAGACTCATTGTAAATAATGGACAAACATTTATTAAATTGTTCGGGCAATAGAGACTCATCCAAAAGTTGATTAAACAACTTGAAGAAAGAAATATCGCCCCGTTCCATTGAGCGTTGTTTGGCGTCTCCCGTGGCGGTGAAGAGAAAGTGATAGAGAAAACTACCGCAGTCCTTCTTTTCAGAACAAAAGAAAGCTAGTAATAGAATAAACAGGGGAATGACGACCGTATGTTTTTCAACGGTATCTTTAAGAATCAATTTAGCCCGAATCTTACGGTAACCCATATGGCTATAGTCGGCGCCGAGAAAATCTTCAAAGGGCTTTTCTTCGGTATGATTGGGAAAATTCAGGATGACGCCGGTATCGCTTAATGAATGAATCAAGTTATGCCATTTGTCGAAGGTCATATTATCTGAGCTGTAATTGAGATCGCAGTAGTTGACAATGTCTCGGAGGGCTTCTTCAAACTTTTCCGGTAGTTCTACATCATCAAATTGATGCATATCATCGGGAATCGGCGGAATAAAGTATCGCACTAATAGGAGTCGATGGGCAAAAGGATTCAGTAGTTCTAAAAATTTATCAAGATTTTTATTGTAGTCTTTAAAAGAAATAATCCGGTCTGTTTTTTTATCTTTTGTGACAACCAATAAGTGTCCGGGCTGTAAGTTAAATAACTCTCGATAAAGCTTATGACGGAGATTCTCTTTATGATGTTCTAAACTTTTGTTTACGCCGCTTTCGACGATTTGGTGGAGACTATGAGAAGACTGCAAATCAACTTCCGCCACATCCACAATATGCAGTGGCGTGAGAATTCCCTGCTGAAGTTTAAGGTTAATGACTGATTTGCCAAACTCGTCAATGACAAGCTTTTTGCGCTGGAAACGTTGCCGCTTCTGTTCGTCTAAGGAGAGTCGAGGGGCTGGAGGACTAGGGGATTCGGTGACTGGGACAACTGGCCCGGCGTCAGTTGGAACTGTCTCGGTTTTTTTCTTAAAAATTTTATGAAGCATTAGAATTTTAAGATTTGGGTTATAAATTTGCACGCCATCATAGCCCTGACCCTATGAAACTGTCAATACTTCTGTCAGAGTATTCGTGCGAAAAGATACCAGGCCAAGAGGCTTAAGCCTTTACCCCGTCTCTCTTCTACTGTTCTTGATACTTGAGGCTAGCGCCGTAGATTTTTCTAAATTTTCGCCTGATTAGATTCACTACTAACAAGAGTTATAAGCATATGAAAATAAGGCTTGGTATTCAAATAAGTTTCTTCTCTCCCCACGTTAAACCGCCTCTTTGGAATTGATAACGTTGCTGTCCCACTTGGAGGAGAGAGTCAACGCGCCGTTTTGAGAGATAATTGAGGGGAATTGAATTGTCGCGCTTGCTCTGAAAGATTATGGCCGATCCCCTGACCCCCGCCGTTAGCGACCGCATCTGTCGGCACATGAACGAAGACCACAGCGAAGCGGTTCTGCTCTACGCTCAAGTTTTTGGGCGACAGTCCAACGCGACCTCCGCTCGTCTGGAAAGCATTGACAGCGCCGGCATGGACTTAATCGTCGAAGCGCGGGGGGAGTCTCAACCGATTCGTATTGAATTTGATCCTGCTTTACGGGACTCGGAAGACGCCCATCAAACCTTAATCACCATGGTTAAACAGGCCCGCGCTTCCGTCAGTTAGACTTCAGAGTGTAAACCTGAAAAACAGGGGCGTCTCAAGAGAGATTTACGGGGCTTCCCGAACAGCGCCGGGAGTCTCTAAAACAAGCTCTAAGGCGCCGAGACGTTGGGGAGAATAGCCCTGGAACCAGCGCCAAACCAGATAGCCCGCCAGGGCGGTCATGTAGCTAATCAGGGAGAACCAAAGCAGGTGGTTGCTGTGGAGAAACCAAGCCAGCGCCGCAAGGGGCAAAAAACCGGCGCCGAAGGCCCAGAGGACGGCGTTTCTGAGAATTTCCACCTGTTTAAGGCCGATAAAATAGCCTTCCATCATAAAGGCGAAGGCTGTAATTTCCAGCAGGGGCAGGAGCCAAAAACTGTAGTCGCTCAAGTTTTGGTTAATCTCCTGATGGTTAGTGAGCAAACCGAAGACCTGTTGGGGCAGGAGCAAGGTAATCAACGCAAAACCCAGGGCGATCGCTAAAGTAATACAGATAGAAAGGCCCAAAAGCGGAGGGATCTGCTTCCACTCTCTCTTGCTTTTCAAATTTCCGATCATGGCCTGCATGGTCATGCCCAAACCCTGAACGGTGAACTGGCTCAGAAAGGCGATTTGCAAGAGCAGACCGTTTTGGGCTAAAACTTCCGTGCCGAAGAGGGAACTGAGGTTGGTAAAAATGGCGAAGACGCTAATCAGGAGGATGAATCGCACTAAAATATTGCTTTTCAAAATCACCGCCTCCCGCAAGGCGCCCCAGTCTTGGAGTTGGGGCCGAATTTCCGGCCAATACTGCCAGGGTTTCAGCGCCGCGATCCCGACCAAGCCCACCCCCAAGGCTAGGTATTGACTCAGCGCCGTGGCCAGACCGGCGCCGTAGCTGGCCCAGCCCCAACGGTTGATCATCAGGTAATCCAAACCCACGTTGCTAAAATTCCCCATCAGGGACAGCCAGAAGACCCAGCCATTGCGCTCCTGTCCCAAAAACCAGCCGATAATGACAAAATTCAACAACACCGCCGGCGCTCCCCAGACCCGCCCAAAGAAATAATCCGAGCCGGACGCCTCGACGGTGGGAGCGCCGCTGAGGAGAAAAAAGCCCCCCCGAGCGATGGGGATTTGCAGAATTAAGATCCCGAGGCCAATGCCTAGAGCCACCAAGGCGCTACGGATGCCCGCCAAGCAAACCCCCGCCTGGTCGCCAGCGCCGGAGGCCTGGGCCGTGAGCGCCGTGGAACTGGTTCTGAGAAATTTCAGCACCCGGTAGAGGTAATCAAAGAGAATGGAGCCGAGGATGACTCCCGCAAGGTAACGAATATCTTCCAAATGTCCGAGAAAAGCGGTGTCCACCAGCCCCGCTAGGGGCACCATCAGATTAGAAAGAACACTAATACTCGCCAGACGGGCGAAACGGGGCAAAAAGGAATAGGACGGGGGCAAGGACAGGGCCATAGGGGGAGGATGTTCACCGTGGGAGTAATTCATCTTAAAAAAGATTTCCCCATTTGGACGGGCCCGCCGACTTCGGCGCCGCGGTTTCCCCCCCCTAACGTCCCCTCAAAGTCCCCTGAGCGCCGCTATAGCCTAAGATCGAGCCTGATATTCTATCCGCGGCGCTGGCCCCTTGGGAGAAGCAAAGAAAATGAAAAGCCTATGGAATGACGCAGACGCCCGGCGCTCTCCGGGGGAACTGGGACAACGGGTCTATAGCTCCCGGCTGTTGGGTCGGGAACCGGCGCTGGTGTTGCATGGCGGCGGCAATACTTCCGTCAAGGTTAAGGAGAAAAACTTACTGGGGGAGGAGGAGGAGATTCTTTACGTTAAGGGCAGCGGTTGGGATCTCGCCACCATCGAAGCTGAGGGCTTCGCGCCGGTGCGAATGCCCCGCTTACTGCGATTAGCGGCTTTGCCCAACCTCAGCGACCCGGAGATGGTCAACGAACTGAAAACCCAGACCACCCGGGCCTCGGCGCCGACTCCTTCCGTGGAAACTCTCCTCCACGCCCTTTTGCCCTATAAATATGTGGACCACACCCACGCCGACGCCGTGGTGACGATAACTAACACCCCCCAGGGGCGCCAACGGATTGAAGACCTCTACGGCGACCGTCTGGTGATTATTCCCTACGTCATGCCGGGGTTTGACCTGGCGAAACTCTGCGCCCAACAGTTTCCCGCCCAGGCGGGCCCCCAAACCGCGGGCATGGTGTTGATGAACCACGGCATTTTTTCCTTTGGGGAAACGGCCCAGGAAGCCTACGAGCGCATGATTGCATTCGTCAGTCTGGCGGAAGACTATTTAGCCAACCATCAGGTTTGGAACTTAAGCCATCCCCAACCCAAACCCCCCAGCGCCGACAGCGCCCCGATTGTCGCCCAACTACGGGCCGACCTCTCCCGCACCGCGGGTTTGCCGATGATTCTCCAACAGGACGCCGGCGCTCGTTGTCTGGCCTTCGCCCAGCGCCAAGATTTAGCCCAAATTGCTCAACAGGGCCCCGCTACCCCAGATCATGTGCTACGGACGAAACGTCTGCCTTTGCTGGGGCGGGACGTGGCTCAGTACGTTCAAGATTATCAAACCTATTTTCAAACCCACACGGCGGGGGATAAAACCCCCCTCGATCCGGCGCCGAGGGTGATCCTCGACCCGGAACTGGGTCTCTGCTCCGCCGGTAAATCCGTCAAAGATGCGGCTATGGTCGGGGATATTTACCGCCAAACGATGGATATCATCGAGCGGGCGACGAACCTAGAGGCTTACCAGGCGCTCAGCGCCGCAGAGATTTTTGCGGTGGAGTACTGGGATTTAGAGCAGGCGAAATTGCAAAAAACTGGTTCGGTTCCGCCGTTTCAAGGGGAAGTGGTCTTGATCACCGGCGCCGCCTCCGGTATCGGTAAGGCCTGCGCCGAGGTCTTTCTCCAACAGGGCGCCGCGGTGGTCGGGTTAGATCTGCAACCTGGGATCGAAACCCTCCAGCAACGCCCGGAGTATCTGGGGCTGACCTGCGATTTAACCGACGAGACGGCTTTCCAGCAAGCTCTAAAACAAGCGGTCTGTCACTTTGGCGGTCTGGATATGCTAGTTCTCAACGCCGGTATTTTTCCCCCCTCCCGGCCCATCGCTGACCTCAGCGCCGGGGAATGGCAAAAGGTCTTGGCCATTAACCTCGACGCCAATTTAACCCTCCTGCGGGACTGTTATCCCTACCTGAAACTGGCGCCCAGGGGCGGGCGAGTCGCGGTCATCGGCTCCAAAAACGTGCCGGCGCCGGGGCCGGGTTTAGCGGCCTATTCCGCTTCCAAGGCGGCGCTGAACCAACTAATCCGAGTGGCGGCGCTGGAGTGGGCGTCCCAGGGGATTCGTTTAAATACGCTCCACCCCAACGGGGTTTTTGACACCGGCTTCTGGAACGAGGAGGTGATTCAAGCTAGGGCGAGTCATTACGGGTTAACCGTTGAACAGTACAAAACCAATAACCTGCTCAAGGTGGAAGTCACCAGCCAGGATGTGGCCAAACTAGCCGCGGCGCTCTGTAGTCCCCTCTTCGCCAAAACCACCGGCGCTCAAATTCCCGTGGACGGCGGCAACGACCGGGTCGTTTAGGGTTTAAAGGGTTTTCTGCCAAAACCCCTGACACCAGCGCCGGGAATCCCCCGACTGACGGAGCCAAACCATCGTCGTCGAGGAATTTTCTTCAAACCCGAGGCGTTCGTAGAAGCCTTTTCCCTGGGTGGTGGTGAGATACACCCGCTCCACCGCCGCCAGATGGGGATGCTCTAAAAGCGTCTGCACCAAACGGCGCCCTAAACCGGCGCCCTGATACTGGGGGTGAATGACCACATCCCAGAGCATAGCCCGATAGACCCCGTCGGAGGTGGCTCGGCCAAAGCCAATTAGTTGGTCTTCTCGCCAGAGGCCCGCCACCGGATAACTGTGGGCCAGCGCCGTTTGTAAATCCTCTAGGGAGCGATGCTGGGCCCAGGAGGCCGTTAGGTTTAACAGCGCCTGAAGCTGAACCAGGTCAATGTCCTGAGCTTCTAGGGAAAAGCGAAAAGAACAACAGTCCATAGGGGGCAAGGGCGCCGAGAAGGAAGGGAAAAGTTAATCCCCTGCATCATAAGGGAAGGGGGACGGGTAAAGGCGCCGGAGCGCCTCTGCGAAGTGTTCTAGGGTGTGGAACTGTCGATAGGCGCTCTGCATGGTTCTTAATTTTTCCAGAATCCCGGGATTGTCGAGCGCCGCAATCATCGTTAGCCAAATCCTCTGGGGTTCCTCCCCATCCAGAATTAACTCTCCCAGATCGTAACGTTCTAATTCTCGGGCCATCCAGGTTTGAGCCGTAACCCAGGGCAAACGCCCGGCGATAATGGCTTCGGTAAAAATGCCGGACGTCCGTTCTCTATAGGCCAGGGCGTCGTAGGGCAGGAGAATAACCTGGCAACGATTGAGCCAATGGGCGTAATCCTCGGCGCTGAGGCGGTTGGGAAGGGTTTCCACAACGGGCCCCTGGGGCGCCGGCTCAATCTGGGCAGCCTCCGCGACCAGTAACCGGATCTCCAGTCCTGTTGGCGGAGCGCTCCGGGCCAAGGCTTGCATCTGGGCCCAGCCCTTTTCCGGGCGGGGAGCGCCGGGCCACCAGCAATAAATCGGCGGAGGTAAAGTTTCTAACGAGATGGTGGCGGGAAAATCGGTGTGGGGGATGGGTAGAACGGTGAAGGGGACTTGAAAATAGGAAGTTAAGGCTTCTCCCAAGGGTTCGCTATCGGTTAACAGGACACAGCGCCCTTCCAAAAGCCCAGTGATTTGTTCCTGAAGCCAGCGATACAGCGGCCGAGTGCTGTCCCGGTGAATATCCCGACGGTAGAGAATCCAGAGCCGTAGTCGGCGCCGTTTCTGGACAGGAACCCGGTTTAAAGCGATCAGTAAAGCAAAGAGTTGCAGATGGATAAACCGCTCTAGGAATAAGATAATTTCCCCTTCGGGAAGAGCCGCTAGCTTTTGCCCGAGAACCCGACCCAGACGCCAGGCAGGAAGCAGACGCGCCAGTTTAGCTAACAAATTCCCTTCCGCTTCCAGGTCTATGGGAGGCAGATCCCCTTCCCAGTCGGGCGGCAAGGTAAAAGATTCTGGGGGCGTCGGCGCCCAGACCCGATGGCGCCAGCCTAGAATCACCAAGGCCCGGCCCAGGGCTTGATGATAGGGAATAATATGCCCTTCGCCCCCCATCAAGTTGGGAATCCAAGAAATGAAAACGGGAGAGGAAGACACGGCGCTTGGCAAATAACATCAGCCTCTCGATCATAGGGCGCAGGGGGAACCCTTCAGGGGAAGCGCCGGGAAAAGGGGAGAAATATTAAAAATTGCGACTAAAAACTGTGGGTCTGACCCCGGCAACCAGTAAACTAAATCCTGAATGAGAGGCTCGGAGGAGGCTTTAGCGTGGACGATACCTATCAAACCTATGTCAATCGGGTGGCCCGCCTGACCCTACCGGACGCTTATCAAGAACAACTACCCCATCTCCAACCCTCCCCTAAATTTCAGCAGGGCCAGCCCCAACCCTTTCCCGGCTTTAGCGTCATCACGCCTCCCGCGGCGGAAGATTCTCTTAACGAGGGGTTCTACAAAGAACTCACCGAGATCCAGACTCAGATCTTAGAGCGTTTCTCCGGTTGGCTCAACCCGGTTCCCTTGAGCAGTTTTCATCTGACCCTAGCGGATCTGGTTTGGGACGCCCAATACCGTTCCGCCGTCGCCGATAATCCTAATTTTGAGGCGGATCTCAAGCGTTGTATCCAAGCCAGTTTTGAGCAATACCGGCCCAGTTGGTCGCCGGAGGGGACGGCCCAATGGCAAAATCTCGGGCTACTGGTCTTTCCCCGGGCGTTAGCGGTGGCCCTGGTTCCCTGTCAGGAAAGCGACTACGATCCCGTTTGTCAACTCCGGCGCCTAATTTACCAAAATTCCCAACTGATTGGCCTCGGCGTCGAGCAACAGTATAATTTTACGGCCCATATCACCCTGGGCTATTTCGGCGACATCCCCGAGGGGCTTCCCCTGGAGGACATCCGCCAACAATTGGGACTCTGGAACGAATATTGGTTGAGCAAGCCCCCCCAAATTCTCAAAATCACCCAAGCGCAATTGCGTTACTTCGCCGATATGACCCACTTTGAGCGCCAACCGGATTACCCGGCGCTGAAGTTTTAAAGGAAGGCAAAAGATTAACGCTGAACCTTTCTCAGGACGCCGGGGTCTAAATCCCCGTAAGCCGTTGTTGAGGTGTTGGCGTGGTTGCCAGTCCAACTCGTCCGACTGTGGAAAAAAGCGATCAAGCTCTCATTTGGGACTGTTTGGCCGGGAATAAGAGCGCCTTCGGGCCCCTCTATCGGCGCCATCAAGCCAAGGTGCGCTCTACCCTCTACCAACTCTGCGGCCCGGCCCGTCTGGAAGATTTGACCCAGGAGGTGTTTTTGCGCCTCTGGCAGGGGTTGTCTCGATTGCGGAATCCCGATCATTTTTCCACTTGGCTCTACCGCATCGCCTGGAACGTGGCCCAGGATGAACGGCGCCGTTTAGGGCGCTCGCCCCAACTCATTCCCCCGGAAGCGGAGGCGGAAACAGCGGCGCCGGGTCAGGAGGAGCTTTTAAATCTCCACTATCAGGATCTCGCGGCTCGGGCCTTGCAAAGTTTGAGCCTAGAGCATCGGGTTGTCCTGATCCTCCACGACCTCGAAGACTTGCCCCAAAAGACCGTCGCCGAAATTTTGCGATTGCCCCAGGGAACAGTGAAGTCTCGTTTATTCTACGCCCGGAAGGCGGTGCGTCAATACCTGCAAACCCAAGGAGTGACCCATGTCTTTTGATCCCCAGGACGACTCCGGTCTGGTTAATTTCCTCCGGCGCTACGCCCCGGCTCCCCCTCCAGCGCCGTTGGGTCAGGAAACTCGTTTACTGGCTCAGTTGCCGTCCCTCGAGTCTCAACGTCGGCGCCGGCCCTTCCTAGCGATTGTGGCTCTGCTGGCGCTAGTGGGGGGCGGATTGGGGTTGGGTCAGTCCCAATTCCAGCGCTGGCAACTGGCGCAAACTCCGGTTTCTTCGGATCTAGAAACCTTTTTGCTGGCGAACTGGCAGGCG
Organism: Cyanobacteriota bacterium; assembly: GCA_035285965.1. Lineage (GTDB taxonomy): Bacteria > Cyanobacteriota > Cyanobacteriia > Cyanobacteriales > Microcystaceae > Synechocystis. The sequence goes on from JAYKIZ010000268.1 coordinate 9,214, forward strand.
GTCACGAACGCTAAACCCGGAGAGGACTGGCCAAGTTTTTCAGATGACAGATGACAGATTTCAGTTATCAGGTATTGATTAAAACACCTTTAACTTGCAATCCGAAGTTTCTGGCTCCCCTTCCTCGGAAGGGTTAGGGGTGGGTTTGCTGTTAGTTCTTAAGGTCAAAACCCACCTTCCAGCCCCCTCCCAAGAGGGGGAATTAGACTACGGCTTTCAATACAGATGGAGTCTATCAGCGCCGTATCTCCAAAATTCATTCATTGTTTCTTTC
>JAYKIZ010000269.1:0-5165 GCA_035285965.1 Cyanobacteriota bacterium
GGGGCGGTCAGAGCCACGGGGGCTTGTTCGCCGGCGGCGAGGTCGAGGGGGAAGTTGTGAGCGTTGCGCTCGTGCATCACTTCAAAACCGATGTTGGCGCGGTTGAGCACGTCAGCCCAAGTGCTAATCACGCGACCTTGAGAGTCGAGGATAGACTGGTTGAAGTTGAAACCGTTCAGGTTGAAGGCCATGGTGCTAACGCCCATCGCCGTGAACCAGATGCCAATCACAGGCCAGGCGCCCAAGAAGAAGTGCAGGGAGCGGCTGTTGTTGAAGGAGGCGTATTGGAAGATCAGACGACCAAAGTAGCCGTGAGCGGCGACGATGTTGTAAGTTTCTTCTTCTTGACCAAATTTGTAGCCGTAGTTCTGGGATTCAACTTCGGTGGTTTCCCGCACGAGGGAGGAAGTCACCAAGGAACCGTGCATGGCGGAGAACAGAGAACCGCCGAAGACGCCAGCCACACCGAGCATGTGGAAGGGGTGCATCAGGATGTTGTGCTCAGCTTGGAACACGATCATGAAGTTGAAGGTGCCGGAGATACCTAAGGGCATACCGTCGGAGAAGGAGCCTTGACCGATGGGGTAGATCAGGAAGACGGCGGTGGCGGCGGAAACGGGGGCAGAGTAAGCCACGCAGATCCAAGGACGCATACCGAGGCGGTAGGAAAGTTCCCACTGACGACCCATGTAGCAGAAAACGCCGATGAGGAAGTGGAAAACCACCAACTGGTAGGGACCGCCGTTGTAGAGCCACTCATCGAGAGAGGCGGCTTCCCAAATGGGGTAGAAGTGCAGGCCGATGGCGTTGGAAGAAGGCACAACAGCGCCGGAGATGATGTTGTTGCCGTAGAGCAAAGAGCCAGCAACGGGTTCCCGGATACCGTCGATGTCAACGGGGGGAGCGGCGATGAAGGCGATGATGAAGCAAGTGGTGGCAGTTAAGAGGGTGGGGATCATCAGAGTCCCGAACCAGCCCACATAAATACGGTTGTTGGTGCTGGTCACCCACTGACAGAACTGCTCCCAAACGGAAGCGCTTTCGCGCTGTTGGAGAGTGGTGGTCATGGTTTTATGATTCCTGTTATGAAGTTGTCAAGGTGCGTTGGCTTTGACACTTCCTATATTACGGTTATCCCCCTAATTTGTAAAGGTTTGTAACGCTTTTTTCATAAAAGTCTTTCTGATGGGAGTGATAAGCGGGGATTATCTAAAATTCGGCGTTGAGGGGCGTGCGGGGGAAGGGGATTGCGTCCCGGATATTGCCCATGCCCGTCATAAATTGCACCAGGCGCTCAAAACCCAGACCAAAACCGGCGTGGGGAACCGAGCCATAGCGCCGCAAATCTAGGTACCACCAGAGGTTATCGCTAGGAATGCCCTGGGCCGTCATGCGGGCTTCCAAAACTTCTAGCCGTTCCTCCCGCTGGGAGCCGCCGATAATTTCCCCAATCTTCGGCGCCAAAATATCCATGGCGGCCACGGTCTGCCGGTCGTCGTTGAGGCGCATGTAAAAGGCCTTAATCTGGACGGGGTAATCCGTAACGATCACCGGGCGCTTAAAGACGGTTTCCGCTAGGTAACGCTCGTGCTCGGATTGTAGATCGGCGCCCCAGCTCACAGGGTAATCAAATTTTTGGTCGGCTTTTTCCAGTAGGGTGACGGCTTCGCTGTAGGTCAAGCGGGCAAATTCCTGATGGATAATATTGTCGGCAGTGGCCAGAACCGTGTTGTCAATGCGCTCGTTAAAAAAGGCCATATCCTCCGGGCAGGTCTCCAGAACCCGTTGGAAGACAAACTTCAAAAAAGCCTCCGCCAGGTCTTGATCCCCCTCTAGGTCGCAAAAGGCCATCTCCGGCTCCACCATCCAAAATTCCGCCAGGTGCCGGGAGGTGTTGGAGTTCTCCGCTCGAAAGGTGGGACCAAAGGTATAAACATTACCCAGAGAGAGCGCCAGGGCTTCCGCTTCTAGTTGTCCGCTCACAGTCAGGTAAGCTTGTTTGCCAAAAAAATCCTGGCTAAAATCGATCTGATTCTCCTGCGTCCGGGGCGGATGATCCAAGTTAAGGGTCGTCACCGCGAACAACTCCCCGGCGCCTTCGCAATCGCTGGCGGTAATCAGGGGCGTGTGAACCCAGAGAAAACCCCGCTCCTGGAAAAATTGATGAATCGCCTGGGCGCAGGCGTTCCGCACCCGGAAAACAGCGCCGAGGGTATTGGTGCGGGGCCGCAGATGGCTGATGGTTCGCAGAAACTCAAAACTGTGGCGCTTTTTTTGCAAGGGATAGGTCGCCGGGTCCGCTTCCCCCACAACCTCCACTTTTTGGGCCTTTAATTCAAGGGATTGCCCCTGGGCGGGAGAGGTGGCTAACTCTCCGGTAATGACCACCCCGGCGCCGGTGTTGAGGCGGGGCAGAAGCGCGTCGTAGTCCGGCAAGCTGGGATCAAGGATCACCTGTAGATTGGCCAGCGCCGAGCCGTCGTTGACTTCGATAAAACTAAACTCTTTCAACTGGCGCCGGGTTCTGACCCAGCCCTGGACGGTGACTTCGGGTTGGGGTTGTCCCTGGCGGAGGAGGGTAAGAATGGGTTGGGCGGTCATAGAGGAATGGATAGGGAAAAGGGCGTTGGCTGAGCGTAGCCGAAGACAACGGTTATGGCTACGCTCAGCTTGATGGTTACGCTTCGGTTAACGGTATCAAAACTCGGCGCTGGGGTGTGTTAAGGCGACGTTTAACAGATCTCAACGACTACTCCCAGGTGAGTTCGATGTTTTCCTGTTGGCAAGCTCGTTGCATCGTTTTAAGCTTGCTTTCTTTAATCTCGCCAAAGAGGTGAATTCGTTGCCGATGGTTTGGATAATACTCCCCGTAACATTTAATCTGACCAATGGCGGCTTTCCAGTTAGGGGCGGATTTGAGTTCGATAATCTCTGTCTGGGTAACAATATCAATCCGCCCGGCAGGCGTCTGCACCTCGGTTTTGCCCTTCAGTTTCCGAGCAAGCCGGTCTCGATACCAAGACTCCGACCCCTGAGAAGGCGGATTAACCGGCGGATCTGGCTCGGCGCCGTTGATCTGATTAATAGTGTCTCGAATGCCTTTTCTGACTAAAACCTGGAAGGGATTTAACGTGTTTTTCGCCATGATTTCACTCTATTTGTCTCCCGCAAAGAGTTTAAATAGCCCGTAACCCGCTAAGCCCACTACGGCGCCGACAGCGGCTACCGGGGCCATGGTTACGCCCACCGCCGTTCCCGCTACAGCCAGACCCATCCCGCCAACAACCGCCGAGGCTCCGGCTCCAACCCCAGCGCCGACAACGGCGGCGCCGATCGCGGTGGCGTCTTGAGTTTCAATCGCTTTTTTGGCGCCATAGGCGGCGGAGCCAATCACCGCTCCAGCGGCGGCCACCGGCGCGGCCCCAATCCCAACAGCGGTTCCCGCCACAGCCAGACCCATGCCTCCCACTGTCGCCGAAACTCCCGCTCCCACAGCGGCGCCGGTGGCGATGGCTCCAGCGGCAATTGCTTGATCCTGCAAATTCTGGTTAGGTTCCTTTTCTGGGTGACTCATGATGCGCCTTCGATGGAGATACCCTTTATTTTAAGGGCGCAGGGATGTGTTAGCGAGAACAACTCCCCCTCTTGGGAGCTACGGTGTACACACAAGTCTTTGGTTTTGTCATTAACCTTATCTCGCCCCCTAACTCCCCCAATTCTGAGGGACTTTGAACTCAGAAAAGCTCCGAACTCCCCCCAAAATTGGGGGGCTGGGGGGGCAAAACGAGGGTTAGGGGGGATCGTGACACTTGTGTGTACACCGTAGCTTGCCAAGGGGGGTTGGGGGGGATTACCCAATTAGATTGCGTTCACCACCCATTTAGTCCTGCTATATGATCACTAATAATATTGCTTGACATATTGGTAGGCTTTGCTAAATAAATCTGTATTTCGATGAAGCTTATATTTTTGGAGAGTTTTTCGCAGAGCCTGTCTAACCTGTCTTTCTCCTGCACTCGTATTTTGCCATCCCTTAAAACGAACTAAACGAACAATTTCATCAATATCATTGACAATTCGCTCGACCATTTTCGGGGTTTGATCGTTACTTACTTCTTTAAATAAATTCGGTAAGAGCCGCTTTACCGCAATCTTTGTCCTCTTCAGGAGGAGTTTCTTTTTCTGTTTCTAGAAGATCACGAGCTAGGTCAAGAAGTGCTTTAAGAAACACAACACTATGAATTTGTCCTTGTTCATGACGTTCTTTCAATGACTCTAATCGTTCAGAGAGTGCTTTGAAGCGGGGGTTGCCGATATGCTTACGGAGTCGGTGAGCAACCTTAATTTCAATTTTCTTGGCTCTCCGGGAATGAGGCGGGTGGTCAGGGAGCCAATGAGCTAGAACCCTTGCCAGATAAGCTTTTCTGCGTTACCGCCCGAGCCGGAATTGTATCATAAGCTACAGTTTCTCGCCCGATCCCCGGAGAGCCATTTTCTTAGCTTTCTTTTTAGGATCGGGGCTGTCGAGGATTAACTCCAATAGCTCGCTGTTCAGGACAATGTTTTCTAGATCATTGCGGATGGCTTCAACCTGAACGTTTTTATGAATGAGTTCGATAGTCTTTGCACCCAGAGAATGCCAAATCAGGCGGCCCACGCCACTGGTAGGCTGCACGGAAACATAAGTCCACGGAGTTGCGGCTGATTCAGATTTTCAAGACCAACGGCATTGTCGGCTGGCGCCGGAATTATAAGCTCCTGGGCAAGCCGGATTTCGTTTTTCCCAAGTTGAGGGTGGTCGTATTTACCGACGGCTGTTTCTGGCACGGTCACGGTTGCCGGAAGATGACCCCCGCCCAGAACGCCGACTACTGGCGCCGGAAAATCGAGCGTAACCGGGAGCGAGACCGTCTGGTGACGGAGACCCTGACGGTCAAGAACTGGCGAGTGATTCGGGTCTGGGAGTGCGAGTTGAAGGGCGGGGAGTTGCCAGAGAAGTTGAGCGTCCTGCGGGAGTTGACGGGAAATCTTACCTCTCCTTCCCTAAGACGGCTCATGAGCAGGTCGTTTACAGTACGCTAATTTGTAAACTATTATTGTCGGTTTCTCGATAGATTGACTTTTGAGCAATGACCCGACCAGTCCTTACTTTAACCAAAACTAGA
>JAYKIZ010000270.1:0-2962 GCA_035285965.1 Cyanobacteriota bacterium
GATAACCTCTTTTTTCCAACAAACGACGATCACTAATATAAAGTAATTTAAGTAACCCTAAATAACTCATAGCGTTCGCTTCCCCGTGGAGTTTCAGCAAATAGGCCGCCGCCTGAGTCGCCTTAACGTCGTCAAAGCTAAAGACAATTTCGAGTAAGGCTTGCTGTTGCATAAGAATCTTCAAGATGAAAATGCTTTGATAAAATTACCGCTATGCAAAAGGAATAGTAGCTACCAAATGATTAAAACTAAAGTAACCCGCCTATTTGAGGATGCTTAGAGCATAGCCTTGGCGGGTTTTGTTAACATCATCGTATTACACACTCCCTCTTGCGTCAATCGATACAAGTGCATGCCCTTCTTGCGCTATAACAGACCACTTCTTCTCCCCTTCCAGAACAGCGCCGGATTGTTGCCAAAGTAGACGCCTGAACGGCGCTGGGCGACCGACTAGAAAGCGAAATCGACTGCCAAACAAACCCAACTCTTAAACGCCGTGATATCGAGGATTTCATACAAAGTTTTAAAATCTTTGCAGACTTCTACTGAATTTTAGAAATTAGCGGATGGCGGCTTGGTTCTTCCTTTTGGTTTGACCGTTGACTAGGCGCCGGCTTTCTCTGGGGCTGAAGCCAACTCCGCCAGCGCCGGGCGTTGATGGGGGGGCAAGAGGGCCAGACAGTCGGCGAGAAATTTTTGGATTTCATAGTACTCCTGAAGTTTTTGCCGTTGCTCAGGCCCGAGGTCTAAAATTCGAGGCAACCGGCGCTCGGCGGTTAACCAGTCTTGAAAGGCTTGGCTCCAATCCTCTCCTTGACGGCGCCACCAGTCCAACAGAGCCTCTAAGCCGAGGCGGGCCTCCGGCAGTTGATTTTTTAAAGCGCTAAAGGCGGGAGATAGGGTAAAACGCCCCTCTAAATCAAGGGCGAAACCCAGCTCTAAAATCCCCTCTAGTTCCGGCTGGCGGGCTAACTGTTTAACTAGGGTCAACGCGCGCAGGAGGGCTTGATCCAGCGCTAATTCCCCCGGCAGATCTTGATAAAAGCGGGCGTCTAGGGCGCCGGCCAGATTTAGATCCTTGATATAGAGCAATCCCAAATAAAAAGCCTCCAGCGCCGCCGGGTCGTAGGGGAGGCTCCGGGCTTGGGCCACAGTTCTCAAGTTTTCTCGGATCTCCCGCAAAAAATCGGCGCTAAAGAGTTCGTTAACGCGGGCTTGTAAGCGAGTCGCTAGAATCGGCGCTTGGGGCGAGAGTTCAATCGTCAAGACAATCACCTCCCGCCAACGGGGCCTGTCCAGTTTTTGGGCGAGCGCCTCTAGGGCCTGTTCTAATTCCGCCGGGGTGGGGCGGGCCGCAATCTGGCGGGCGCAGAGATATTCCTGAAGGGTGAGGTGGGAAAAGGAGTAAATGCCCTTGGCTTGTTCAACAAACAAACCGGACTGGGCCGCCAGGGCTTGGAGCAGAGTTTCCCCCTGGAGCCAACGACTCTCGGGGTCGGGGTCGCCCTGGGGCAAGGTTTGCAGGAAATCGGCGATCATCTGTTGGAGTTCCTGCTTTTCGAGGAAATATTGCTCCCGGCGAAACGTTTCGGCGGCGATGGCTTCCAACAACTTGAGTCGATGAACTAAGGTTAATTTCACTTCGCCGCTTTCCCGCTGAATCCCCCGGGCCTGATCCCAACGGCCCAGCAGGATTTCCAGACATTCTTGGTAAAGACGGGAACGCTTTTGGGGAAATTTGGCCCGTTCCTGAAAAACAGAGCACAGGAGCGCCAGTAAAAGGGGGCTTCGGGTCAGTTCTCCTAGCCCCTGATAATCGGGCTGGTCTAGCGTTTCCAAGAATTGGATGGCTCGTTGCCGGCCCAGTTCCGGTTGAGGCGCGGCGAGGTCAAACCAGCGCCGGATGAAAGTCTCCGTCTGGGCGGCGCTGAAATCCGCCAATTCGAGATAAGTGAAGCCGCTAAAACGATAGGTTTGGGCCGCTAGCCGACAGGTAATGACGATGGCGTTGCCGTAAAACCGATCCGCGAAGCTTTGTAAACTGGCTAAAACCGCGGCGCTCTGACTGCGGGGAACTTCGTCCAAAGCGTCTAAAAGAATTAAGGCCTGGCCCTGTTGAAACGTCTGGTTAATCTCTTCCGGCGTCGCCCCCAGGGGCGTCAGTTGCTCCGCGGAGTAATCCAAGAGCGCCGTTGCCGACTCTAGAGCGGGAAATTGGGCGAAACGCCTGAGAGAGATAAAGAAAGGAACCCGGTCAAAAATCGGCTCGGCTTCTGGCTGAGCCGTCCCCCCGGCGTAACAGCGCAGGGCTAAATGTTTTAAAAACGAAGTCTTCCCGGCGCCGGGTTTAGCCAGGATCACCGCCCGAGGATGGCGCCGGAGCGCCGTCAGCGCCGGCAGGGGTCTCAAGTCTGGACGGGGTTCCTCCCCCTGGAGATCGGCGACTTCCAACCACTGCTGATGGCGGGGACGGTCGTAGAGGCAGAGGTCGGTATAAATTTTCTCCAGAGGCAGGGGTCGAGAACTATCCAAGTCCGCCGGCAGAGCGCCGCATTGCCGCTCAATCCAAGGCCGCAAACGACTTTTCAAATCCGGCGCCGGCTCGTCCGGCAACGCTTCCTCGTCGGGAATTTGAGGCAACTGGGCGATGTCCTCCCAGGGCAGATCCAACTGGAAACAGAGTTCCATAAAAATCTGCCGGTCAATGGGGCGACCGCTCAGGAATTTCCACACAGAGTTGCGGGTGGAAAGACCCGCTTCGGCGGCCAGATAATCCTGGGTCCAGCCCTTGCGTTGGAGGGCGTTTTTAGCCCGGGTCTGTCCCTGGGAAGACGCGACAAGGGAGCGCTTGGTCATGGCGAGCGGCCGGAAAATTCCGGGACGCGGAAAAGGACATGATCCTATCTTAAATCTAGCTAACTTGACGTAAAAATTCCAGGGGTAACCCATCCGCGTCGGCGAT
>JAYKIZ010000271.1:0-6602 GCA_035285965.1 Cyanobacteriota bacterium
TATAGGTAAAGCTTTTTGGGAGAGGACTATTTACAACCGGAGTGTGACCGCTATATGCGGCCCGGCTCCAACAACGGATTGACCCAGTTTGTGGAAGAAGCGGATCAAGCCCTCTACCAAGCCAAAATCGCCTGGCGCAATCGTATTGCTTGTTTTACGCCCAAAGAACGTGAAGGGATCTCTGGGGATCAGACCTAAAACTGTATCTTGTCGAGAGAATTTTCTGTGTACACTAAAGTACGCTTTTCGCCTTCCCCTCCTTTTTCCTAGACAACCGTGCCCCCCTCCCCTTCGTCCCTCTGGCGCCAAGCGCTGTCTGCTCTCCAAGCCCGTCTGCCTCAACCGGCCTTTGAAACCTGGATACAGAGCGCCGAACTCCAAAGCTTGAGCGAATCCAGGGCGGTGATCCAGGCCCCCAACGCCTTTGTCCTCAATCATTTGCACCGGCACTACCTGCCCCTACTGACGGAAGTTCTGAGCGCCGCAGCGGGCTATGCCTTGGAGGTGCAGTTAACAACTGCGGACGGTAATTTTACCCTCTCTCCCCCTCGGGTTTTAGAGTCCCCAACGGCGCCGCCGGTTTCCCCTTCACCTTTAAACCCTAAATACACCTTTTCTCGCTTTGTGGTGGGGCCGACGAATCGCATGGCCCACGCCGCTTCCTTGGCGGTGGCGGAATCCCCCGGCCGGGAGTTTAACCCCCTCTTTCTCTGCGGCGGGGTCGGTTTGGGGAAAACGCACCTAATGCAGGCCATCGCCTACTACCGTCTAGAAATGTACCCGACGGCTAAGGTTTTTTATATTTCCACCGAGCAATTCACCAATGATTTAATTACTGCCATTCGCCAAGACAATATGGAGGGCTTTCGCTCTCATTACCGCAGCGCCGATTTTTTACTAATTGACGACATTCAATTTATCAAAGGCAAGGAATTTACCCAGGAAGAATTTTTCCACACCTTTAACACCCTCCACGAAGCGGGACGACAGGTGGTGCTGACCTCGGACCGGCCGCCAAAACATATTCCCGGATTACAAGACCGCCTCATTTCCCGCTTTTCCATGGGACTGATCGCCGATATTCAAGTTCCCGATCTGGAAACCCGCATGGCCATTCTGCAAAAAAAGGCGGAGTACGAAAATATGCGCCTACCGCGGGAGGTGATTGAATATATCGCCAGCCACTACACCGCCAACATCCGGGAGTTAGAAGGCGCCCTGATTCGGGCCATCGCCTATACCTCTCTTTCCGGCGCTCCCATGACGGTGGAGGCCATCGCCTCGGCGCTGAACCCGCCGGTGGACACGGTGATGGCGTCCCCGGAGATTATTCTGAAAATCGTCGCCCAGGCTTATCAAGTAACCCTCGAAGACCTCAAAGGCGCTTCCCGGCGCCGGGAAATCAGCCTAGCGAGACAGGTGGGTATGTATTTAATGCGCCAACATACGGAACTGAGCCTACCCCGCATCGGCGAAGCCTTTGGCGGCAAAGACCACACCACTGTTATTTATAGTTGCGAAAAAATTACCCAACTGCAACAAAAGGACTGGGAACTAAGCCAGACCCTTTCGGAGTTGAGTGAGCGGATTAATATGGCCAGTTTGCCGGAGTCTTAAGGGGGCTAGTTCCCAAAATTGGCGCTGTGAATTTTGCGAGAAATCAAACCTAAAATCCCCAAGAACAGCCCAATGACGCCAAGGATAGCGGGGAATGAAGGAATCCCTAGAGTCATAACAAGAATAGAGCGTAGAGGAAAAATAAAGCCCTGAAGCACATAAACCGGGAAAGCTAAAATCCCTAGGGTGGCTAAAGTCTGTAGCCCCAATTTAAGCAAACGGGGGAAGCCATTATAGTTAAAGAGAAGATGATGAACAAAAACAAGGGACAGCAAAATCAAACCAATGTAGAAAAACCAGATCCACAGCAGGATCGGTCGGGGCCACTGAAACCAGGTATCCGATGCTCCCGCATGGGACGCGACCACAAAACCAGCAACTAAAGAACTGAGACCGGCCAGAGTAAAGGCGGAGGGCATTTTTTCGGCGCCTTTTTCCACGAAGGAGCGGAGCAGAATGCCAATTCCCAGACCGCTCAAAGTCCCCGTTGCTAGATTAAAGTAGCTATATTTAGCGGCGACGTTGATCTTGATCAGTTCAAGAAAACCCTCTGGACGGAGTTCAGTTAGGGGACGGAAAACATAGAAATATAAACAGTACATTATCAAGGCATAAAAGAAACTCCAAAACACTGGGAATTCCCACCGACATAACAGCCAGAACCATAGGGGCAAAGTAACAGTGATTAACAAAAAGTAGTTGAGGACTCCATAAAATTGACTGACCATTGCGGTCAAGGATATTAACTTACCGCTCAGAGATAACGCTAAGAGCTTGAGACTCCCCATCAGCAAAATACCAACCAATAGAAGTAACGCCGTGGTATAAACGGTCTGTAATGAGCGCCGACGATCCGACCGATAGACGTTGATCATTGAATATCCCGCTGTCACTCCATAAATAATGGAAAACCCAGGGGTGCCCGCCGCAAAGAAGGAAGCGAGAATGGAATCTAAAAGTCCTTGGAAACTACCGGTAACGGCGCCGACGGTCTGAAAAAAGCCATCAGACCAATGTCCAAAAACTACCGCAAGAACCAGAATTCCTCGAATGATATTAATGGTTAGCCCCATGTGGGTGTAGGGATTGGTAATTGAATGCCCTGAGTCTAGGCTTTCTTCTGGCGGCGCTTCTAACTTATTGGCAATTTCTCTGATTGTGAGACCCTGTAAGATACCGCGGATAACTTCTTTGGGAATACCTTGGCGCTCCATTTTAAACATCGCCGTCAGCGCCGTTAAAGAATCCCCTCCCAACTCAAAAAAGTTACTGTCAATATCAATGTGATCGACCTTCAAAACATCTTGCCAAATCTGGATAATTTCTAACTCTTTTTCTTTGAGAAGGGTTTGAGACTCAGCCCGATGGGTCTGGGATATGGACTGAGCTGAGACTTGCGGCTGTTCTTGGACAAAATCTTCGTAGCGCTCAGCCATAGCCCGGCGTTTAATCTTACCAGTGGCAGTCGCTGGAAATTCTTCAAACTCTAAAAACTTTAAGGCGTCTTCGCTATTGATTCCATACTGATTGGCTACGGCTAGGGCCTTCGGTTTCAACGTTGAAAGAGGAAGTTTACAATCCGCCAAGGAGCCGATAAGAATGGCGTCTCCCCGCATGGGATCAGGCACTCGGGCCACAGCGATGCCCGCGGTTAATCCCAGAGCTTCTCGTAACGACCGTTCAAAAGCCTCCGGCGACACCTTAACGCCGCCGCAGTTGATTAAATCATCCGCTCGTCCTCCATAGAAGAGATAACCCTCTTTTAAAGAGCCTAAATCATTAGTCGTATGCCAACCTTCTTCATCGGTGTTACCTATTAATTTTCCATCAATGAGTAAATAGGGCGCCACGTGGGGCCCTCGAATCATAATTTTGCCTTCTGAAGAAATTTGAACTTCGGTTCTACCCACCGGTTTGCCAACGGACTCTAAAGCCTCGCCCCTAGTTTGATCAACTCGTAAAAAGGTTGTCCGAGAAGCTTCCGTTAGCCCGTAGTGCTGAACAATCTTGGCCTGGGGGAAAAGTTCAACCAGTTGTTCTTTTTCCGCACGGCTCATGTATTGACTGCCAATTTCAATCCAGCGGACTCTTTCGGTTTCGCCGCCGAACATCTCCCGACATTGAAGGAGAGAGCGCCAGAGACTAGGAACAGCGGAGAGGGCGTTGATAGATCCCTCAAGAAGTAGATCTCGAATTTCCAACGGATTAAAACCATGTTGGGGGAGGTAAAATTTTCCTCCCGCCGTCGCTACTGCCCGACAGCGCCCGAAGCCGAAGGAGTAGCTAACCGGAATACCAATATATTCCCGAATGGAACTATCTACTTCCATAGCATTATTCAGGCGCTCAATTACGTCATTTAAGGCCTGATGGGGGAGGATAACGCCCTTGGGTTGGCCCGTGGTGCCGGAGGTAAAGGAAATTTGGGCGATGGCCTCTGGCTGATTTCCATGGGGAGAAAAAGTTAGAGAAGACCACCCCCAACCGGGCTGGGGTCGGATAATTTCTGTAACTTGAGCCGCTCGGATCTTTTCTTCGTCCTTCTCGTGTTGCAAGAAAACAGCGACTTTTTCAGATTCTAGGCAGGCCAAAGTCGCCTTGACAAAGTCGGGAGAGTTAACGGCCACAATACCGACACAGGAACGGGAATCAAGCAGACTGGTTAAAGTTAAAGGAGTCATATTTTTACCAAACCCTTGAAAATCGATTAGCTCGTGGTTAAAATGCCCAGCTTATCGCACTTCGACAGTTTGCCAGCGCCGTAATCACGCTTTTTCAATTCCCCAAAGGCGCTCCCGCTCCCGGATAGCTAGGGCGTGGGCCGGGAAGTCTTCGTAATCCGCCAGCGCCGTCACAGTGTCCTTGACGCCGTTAAAGCCTTCAGGGGTCAGGTAGGCCACCGTGGAGCGCTTGAGAAAATCAAAGACCGAAACGGCGGAATAGGAGCGGGCAAAGCCGCCGGTGGGAAGCACGGCGTTGACGCCAATGGCGTAGGTGGCCGCGGAGGAGGGGGTATGGGCGCCGAGTAAGATTTCGCCGGCGTTGTCGATTTTGCCCAAGAGCGCCAGGGGATCCGCGACTAAGAGTTGGAGATGCTCCGGGGCGTAAGTGTTAATAAAGTCGAGGGAGGCGTTTAAATCCGGGGTTAACAGAATGCCGCCATAGTTGGCTAAACCTTCCTCGCAGAACTGCCGGCGCCGGGGAGGCAGTTGTTGTAGGTAGGTTTCCACATGACCCTGGGCCGCCTGGGCTAAGTCCCAAGAATGGGTCACCAACAGCGCCGCCGAATCCGACCCGTGCTCCGCCTCAATTAACAGATCCAGCGCCGCTAAGCGGGGATCAGCGGTTTCGTCGGCCAAGATAATGGACTCGCTGGGGCCCGCGGGCAGGCCCACGTCCACGGAGCCGAACAAAATGCGTTTCGCCGCGGCGCCGTAGGCGCTACAGGGGCCGATAAGTTTATCCACTTTCGGAACCAGCCCTGTTCCTAAACCCAGCGCCGCTAGGGCTTGAACGCCCCCTAACTTATAAATCTCCGTCACCCCCGCCAGTCGAGCCGCCACCAGAGAAACCGGCTCCACTTGACCCTGTCGATCCGGCGGCGTGCAGACGGCGATACTTTTCACCCCCGCCACCCGAGCCGGCGCCGCCAACATCAGCATCATGGAGGGAAAGGCTCCTTTGCCCCTGGGAACGTAGAGGCCGACCCTCGGGATGGGAGTAATTTTTTCCCCCGCTAAAACCCCCGGCTCAATTTCCGCCAGGTGAATCGGGGGGGGCATTTGCTTAGCGTGGACGGCTTGGATATTGCGGAGGGAATGCTCCACCGCCCGCCGCAGTTCCGGTTCCAGTTGGGCTTCCGCCTGCTCGAACTCTTTTTCGGTCACCCGGAGGCTCTCTAAGGTCGCTTCCGGGTAATCAAACGTCCGGGCGTAATGAAGAACGCCGGCGTCCCCTTCCGCCTTGACCCGGTCAATAACGCTTTGGGCTACCGCCAGCGCCGCGTCGATATCGATTTCCGAGCGCCGCAGGAGCCGGGCGAGTCGGGTCTCCGTCAGTTCCGAGAGCTTGAGGATAGGAATCACCGGCGCTGTCCTACATTCCCGGCAGATCGAGGCCGCTGGTCAGTTCTTCCATCTTGGAGCGCATGGTCTCCGTGGATTCCCGGTAGGCGGCCTTCATGGCGTCGGCGATGGTCATTTCCAGGGTTTCCACGCCCTGACCCAGGAGTTCCGGGGCGACGCTAATACGTAGAGGCTCCTGGTTGCCGCTCATGTAGACCTTCACTAAGCCGTTCTCGCTAACGCCTTCAATTTCCATCCGCTCCAGTTCGTCCTGGAGGGCTTTGGCGCCTTCCTGAACTTGTTGGGCTTTTTTAAAGGCCTCCTGGAGTTCCTTAATTTTGCCGAGACCGAAACCAAAACCTTTATTTTGTGCCATAGGTTTGTAGAGGGAAAGCGGAGAATACCAGTTAAGCCGGGATTGAAAATCCTGTTACAGTGAACTCAAATCTGGGTTGCCTGAATTTTACCATAGGAGGGCGGGGCGTCTGTCCGGCGTTTCAAGCGCCGGGCAGATGGGGAAAATTAACGATTTGGCCGATGACGGCGATGGCGGGCGCTTCAAACCGGCGCTCCTGAATCAGTTCTAACACTGTCCCTAGCGTCGCCCGCAGTTCCTCCTGCTCCGGTCGAGTGCCCCAGCGGATCAGGGCGATGGGGGTCTGGGGGGTCATGCCCCCGGCTAACAATTCCGGGATAATTTGTCCCAAGTTGTGAATCCCCATATAAATCACCAGGGTTTCCGACCCCTGGGCCAGCGCCCGCCAATTCACTTCGGGACGGTATTTCCCCGCCGCCTCGTGGCCGGTGACAAAAGTGACGGAGGAGCCGTAGTCCCGGTGGGTCACGGGAATCCCCGCGGCCGCCGGCGCCGCGATCCCCGCCGTAATGCCTGGCACCACTTCCACGGCGACGCCCGCTTCT
>JAYKIZ010000272.1:0-4052 GCA_035285965.1 Cyanobacteriota bacterium
TCTTCCACCAGCAGGATCACCGGTTTTTGGGTCTTAGCCGCCTCGGGGTTAAATTCCTCCGGCTCCAGCGCCGCCACGGTTTGATAGCGTTTTTGGACGGATTTAATCAAATCGTTGGGGTTGAGGATCATGCAGACGTCGCCGGTGCCCAGAATCGTCGCGCCCACCACATTGCGCACCCGTTTCAGCAAGCGGCTTTGGGGTTTGAGCACCACGTCTAGGACTTCCTGAAGTCGGTCTACTTCAAAGGCGAGACGGTCTCCCTCCACATTGAGCAACAAAGCGGAAACCACTTTTTCCACTTGGCGCTGGCGCTGTTTAGACTGTTGCTTGTCCTGATAGACCGGCAATTCCAACAGATCCGCCATTTTCACCAGGGTCACCGGCTCTCCGCCGACGCTGACGGTGGCTCGACCTTCGAGGGAATAGACGTCCTGATGTCGGATCAGCAGGGTTTTTTCAATGGCTTCTAGGGGCATGGCTTGCAATAACCCCTGCACCTCAAAGAGCATCACCCCCAAAGAGGCCACCGTGCTCCGTAACTGGAGCCGGAACTGACAACCCCGATGCAGGGCCGATTCCGTTTGGATGGTTCCTTTCAGGCGCTCCACATTAGTGCGCACCACGTCCAGCCCCACGCCCCGACCGGAAATTTCGGTGATAAAACTCCGGGTGGAGAAACCGGGGGTAAAAATCAAGGCCCGCAACTGGTTGGCGCTCATATTGGCCAACTCTTCCGCCCGATGAAGCTTGCGCTTAATGGCGGTCTGTTTAATTTTTTCCAGATCTAGCCCCCGACCGTCGTCGCCGATTTCCAAAACGATGTGACTGCCCTTGCGGCTGGCCTTAAGCCAAACTTTCCCCTGGGGCGCCTTGCCCAACTGTTGGCGCTCGGCGGGGGTTTCGACGCCGTGATCCACCGCGTTCCGTAGGAGGTGCAGGAGGGGGTCTTTCATTTCCTCTAGGATCTGTTTATCCACGGCGATGTCGCCGCCTTCGAGGATAAATTCCACTTCCTTGCCCTGTTCTTGGGCCAACTCCCGCACCAAACGGGGGAACATTAAGAAAATGGTGGACAGGGGCAAGAGGCGCAGGGCGCGAATTTTCTCGTCAAATTCCCTGGAAATGAGGTCTAAGCGGGTGTTGTTTTCGGCGATGTTGCTGTAGAGGTAATGAACCAAATGATCCAGCTTCGCCTCCGCCGCCCGGCGCCGGACGACATTGCTTTGCTCCTTGCGGGTCTTCCAATCGTCCCAGAGATAGACCAGATCCCGCACCGTTTCCGTGGCGTGGGCCATGCGGGTTTTGGTGACGGTTAATTCCCCTGTGTGGGTCATCAGGGCGTCTAGGTAGCGCATCGGCACCCGGATGGTGTCCAGTTGCCCCCGCTCTGGGCTGGCGGTTGGCGCGGCGCCGATTTCCGGCTGAGCTTGGGTAATTTGCTCCAACTGTTTCAGGGTTTGCCCCAAATCCACCCCGGCCTGCTCCCCGGTGACGGCTTCCTTGGACAGCGCCGCTAGCGCTTCTAAACTTTGATGGAGGAGGGCGGAGACCTGAGTGACGCTGGTTTGGTGAGATTTTAGGAGGACGAAAACCTCCTCTAAGCGGTGGAGCAGGGTTTCCAAGCTCTCCTGCCCCGCCATGCGGGAATCCACCTCAAAGCTCTGGGTCTCGGAGAGCAAACCGTCCACCGGCGCCACATCGTCGGGTCGTTGCTCCAGCGCCATTAAGCCCGCCATGAGACGAGTCAGATGATCCTCGCTAGAGACCCGGTAAATATCCCGTAGTTCCAAATCCTCAATGAGCCGAACCGAGCGTTTTTTGCCATTGCCATTGCCGTTGGTTTTGGCTCCGCCGTTCCCCCCCGCGGGGACGAGTTCCGGCGCCGGGCTATCCTGGGGTAAAAACTCGCTCAACTGGCTCAAGAGTTGCTGGGGATTAACGCCGCTGGGTTCGTCGGTCACGGCTTCCTGAACTAATTTTCCCAGCGCCCCCACCGCTTGATACATTCTATCGCCCAGCGCCGGCGACCAGTCCAGTTGTTGGTTTTTCAGGCGCCCCAAAATTTCCTCTAAGCGGTGAGACAAGGTTTCCACCGCCTTAACGCCGATCACCCGAGAATCCCCCTTCAAACTATGGGCCTCCCGTAGGAGGGTTTGGAGCAGATCCGTATCGGCGGGATTTTTCTCCAGGGTCAACAAGCCGGTTTCCAAATTTTGGACATGCTCGGCGCCGGAGATCTGGTAAATCTCTCGCAGTTCGACATCTTCAATCATGGCGGGCCTCTCAAAATAACGGCGGGGACAAAAGCAGGCGGTTGATCTGGTGTGATGAATGAGTGTGATAACAAAAAGTTACAATATGTTCTCTCGGAAAAATTACGGAGACTGGAGAAAAACCTCGAAACCAAAGAACTTCGAGCGCCTACTTTTTAGAGTAGAGGAAATTTTGAAAGAGATCCGTTTTTTTTCCATTCTTAAGCTTTTTTTAAGATTTCCTACTCCTTTCTTAACGGCGCTGGAAAATCGCCAGGAAAAACTAGCTCCGGCGCCGATTTTTGAACGCCAAAAGCGATCCGAAGCAGGGTCTTAAGGGGGCGTTATCTTGGGTTTGATCCCCCTAAATTCCCCTTGGTAAGGGGGACTTTGAATCCAGTTCCCCCCTTACCAAGGGGGGCTAGGATTGATCATCGACAAGTTACTGTTACGATTCCCGCAAACCATCCTCATTGACTTAACTCAGCCATCACTGATAACTGATATTTGATAACTGGTAACTGATATCTGTCATCTGATATCTGTTAAGCCATTTGGGGAATCAAATTTGAACCCGCGCCCTCTGAAGTAGCCGGAGACAAATAAGTTCGCAGTAATTTAATCAGCGCTTGGGGTTCCGGGGGTTTGCTAATAAAATCATTGGCGCCGGCTAGCTTCGCGCGGGTGCGGTCAATGACATTATCCTGGGCGGTCAAAATAATAATCGGTGTTTTGCCAAAGACCGGGGTTTCCCGCAGGAATTTACAAATGCTGTAACCATTGGCGTTGGGCATATTGAGATCCAATAAAATCAAATCCGGTTTATGCTCAATCAACTGGGCAAAGCCCGCCATCGGCTCCTGAATACTCAAAATCCGAAAACCCGCGGGTTCTAAAATCGTCTTGAGGTTATGCACCACAATGGGACTATCGTCAATACAAGCGACCAATTTACCGGAACCACTCGCCACCGGCGCCGTTTTGGGGGTTTGGGGAGTCGGCGCCGCAGTAACCTCAGCGGGAGCAACGACGGCCTGTTCTTCCATTTCCTCCACCGGCGCCGCTAGATCGGGGATGGTTTTAAATTCCAATAGTCCTTTTTCTTGCCAAACTAGGAGCGCCTGCATTACCTTGGGGATGGGTTGCTTCAATTGCAGAGCCACATCCCAGATAGTGAACTGACCGTTAAGGTACTTTTGAATGGCGGCGTTATTCAACCCGGCGCCTTTAGCCGTTAAGAGGGGGGATAAGCTCGGGCGGTATTGATCCAACTTAGCTTGGTGCCAAGCTTGGTGCATTTCCTCCGCTTTTCTCAAGTCGGGGTGAATTTCCCCCATGGAGAGACTGAGAAAATAGGAAAAGGTGGATTTGAGGCGGTCGCCGGGGCGCCAATCCATTTCCACGTCCCGGGCCAGCGCCAACTCGTGCCAACACTCTTCGGCTACGGTGCTGATCACCTGTTTGGCCTGGTCTAGGGTTAATTTACTCTTGCTAATCCCCTGGTAGAGAAAATCGTATTCCCAGGGCTGACTGTTTAAAATTTGCGTCGGCGCTGTCCAGCCTTGACAGTGTTGAAACAGCGCCCGTTTCCAGCGCCGCATCCGGTGTTCCCCGTCGGTGACGTATTGCAGGCGACCGGAGAGGAGATAGAGCTTGAGGGGAATCCCGCTCTGTTGGAGCCAGAGAATCCCCGTAGCCTTTTGTTGGCTCAGGCGCTCAAGCTCGGCTTTGAGTTGGGGCAGGATTTCCGTCGGCGAGATCTTCATGATTTGACCCTCGAAAGGTAAAAGGGTAGCG
>JAYKIZ010000273.1:0-2734 GCA_035285965.1 Cyanobacteriota bacterium
GACGAAATCGGCACGGAATTGGAGGCGCTGGCGGCCCGCACCATCGCCGAGCGGGGGGTGCAGTTGGTGGGCACGGCCCACGGCAACCGTTTGGAAAATTTAATCAAAAATCCGACCTTAGCGGACTTGGTGGGAGGCATTCAAGCCGTGACCCTGGGGGACGAAGAAGCCCGGCGCCGGGGCAGTCAAAAAACCGTCTTGGAGCGCAAGGCTCTGCCCACCTTTACCATCGCCGTGGAAATGCTGGAGCGCCAAAAATGGGTTATTCACGCCAATGTGGCCCAGACCATTGATCTCCTCTTACGAGGTAAGGAACCGGGGCAGGAAATCCGCGCCGTTAGCCCGGAGGGAGAGATCGAAGTTTCCCAAATCGTCGCCCCCGATCCCGTTTTACCCACCCTAGACGCTTTGACCCAGGCGGCCCGCCCGAAAGGACTCCGAGCCTCCGGTCGCATGGCCCCCCTCGCTCCCCTAGCGCCGAAGGAGACTTGGCTCGAACCCGCCTGGATGGAAACGACCCCCAACGGCGAAAAAGCCCGGACGCCGGGGCCCAACGGCGAGGATTTGCCCGTTTACGTCTATCCCTACGGAGTGGGTCGGGCCCAGTTGGAGCAAGTGATTACGGTTTTGAATTTGCCCATTGTCTTAACCAAGGATCTCCAACACGCCGACGCTGTCTTAGCGCTCCGCTCCCATCTGAAACACCATCCCAAGCTCAAATCCCTAGTTCAGGAACAAAATCTGCCCATCTACGGCCTCAAGTCCAATGGTCTGGCTCAGATTAGCCGCACCCTGAAGCAAATTCTTGGCATGGACGACCCCAAACAACCGGAAGCCATGGATCTGCGCCTCTTCACCCGGGGCGACGAGGCGGACGAGCTGGAAGCCCTAGAGGAGGCCCGTCTAGCGGTGGAGCAAATTGTCATTCCCACGGGGCAACCGGTGGAACTTCTGCCTCGCAACGCTAAAGTCAGGAAAATGCAACACGAATTGGTAGAGCATTACCGTCTTCACTCCGACAGTTTAGGGGAAGAACCCCACCGGCGCTTGCGCATTTACCCCGCTTAATAAATTTGGTCGCAAAAGCTTTGCCACCGCGCCTGACTCCAGTCGTCGCTCTCTAGGGTCGCCTGTTGAACCGGTTCGATCCGGGGTCGGCGCCGGTTTTCGTCGTCGGTAAACAGCCCAAACCGGCCCAGCCGGAATACTGGGGTTGCGCCCAGGGTTCTAGGGGGGTTCCCCGGTAAATGCCCCGGCGGACGGCGGAGTGAATGCCGTCGGCGCCGACAACTGACCACGACATGCAAAGAGTGCTAATTGACTCAGTCAATCAGTTCTTAACCCTTAACTCTCCTTTTGGGCGGCGCTGGAGACCGAATAGTGGGTTGTAGATAACTGCGCCAGCGCCGCTTGGTATTGTAAATCTTCCGAAGAACCGATCTCCCCAAAGGTCAGACCCGTTTGAGGCACAGCGAGATCCGGCTCGATGCCCTGCTTATGAATATCCCGATGGCTAGGGGTTTCGTACTTGGCCACGGTGACCGCCAAACCGGCGCCGTTCTGGAGTTCAAATAAGGATTGGATTAGCCCTTTGCCAAAGGTTTTTTCGCCGATTAAGAGCGCCCGGCCGTTGTCCTGAAGCGCCCCGGCCAGAATTTCGCTGGCGCTGGCGGTGCCGGGATTGACCAGAACCGCTAAGGGGGCGTCAGTCAGCGCCGAATCGAGAGCGGTAAAACTCTCCTGAATCCCTTGACGATTCACTGTATAAACGATAGTTCCCTCCGGGAGCCAGAGCCGGGCAATATCCACCCCGGCTTGGAGTAAGCCGCCGGGATTGTTGCGGAGGTCGAGGACAAAAGCTTTGGCTCCCTCCCGATTTAGTTGGCGAATGGCTTTCGCCATTTCCTGGGGGGCGTTGGCGCTGAATTGCGTGAGGCGAATATAGCCCACAGGGGTTTGGGTCGCGGTTTTATCCAACTGGGCGAGAACCGGACTGAGGGCGATACGATTACGAGTTAACAGTAACGTCTGGGGGCTTTGGGCCTCTCCCGGCGGGAGAACTTTCAAAGAAACCTGAGTGCCCTTGGGGCCCCGCAGACGGGCCGCCGCCTCGTCTAAACTCAGATTTTCGGTCTCGGCGCCGTCGATTTCCAGGATACGACTCTGGGGCAGAATCCCCGCGGCCTCCGCCGGAGACCCCGCCAAGGGGGCGATGACTTCTAAATTACCCGTATCTGGGTTGAGGTTAATTTGCAGACCTACCCCCGATAGTTCCCCGGAAGTGCTGACTTGCAAACTACGGTATTGCTCAGGTCGCAGGAGCCGAGTAAAGGGTTCGTCCAAGGTCGCCAGCATTTCCTCGATAGCTTGGTAGGCCTCTTCTTCGCTTCCCAGGGGGCGGCGGAGGTATTTTTGGCGGAGGTTCCACCAGTTTTGATGGTTAAAGGTTTCGTCCAGATAGGACTGATTAACCAGCCGCCATGATTGAAGCACTAATTTTTGTTCATCGCTAAAGGCTAGGGCCGTCGGCGGCGCTCCCCAACTACCGAGCCACAGTAGCAGACCGAGGAACAGCGAGACCCAAACTTTAGGATAGGGCATAGACTAAAGACCACCGCAAAGGAACGTTTCAATAAGGTTGGGCCAAAAACACGATAACCCCTCCGTCGGAGAGGAAACGGGCAAGCCCCTAGATTGTTCCGATTTTACCCCCAATTCTCGGAACTAGGCTCCC